>QHVI01000113.1 GCA_003223515.1 Candidatus Angelobacter sp. Gp1-AA117 | reverse complement strand
CCCGCATGGGGCACGGACCGCACAATCTGGCGGTGCTGCGCCATATGGCCATCAACGCCATGCAAAAAGAGGGTTCAAAAGGTTCTTTGCGGGGAAAGTTCAAACGCGCCGGATGGGACGATGATTACCTATTCCGCCTACTGGAGCTATTTTGAAATGCGATTGCCCTGGTCTAGGCAGCTTTTCGCTTGACATCCTGCACCCCTCGACACATACTCTCGCACATTCGTATCCCAGCGATAATCTTTGCTCCCAATCCTGACGTTATCCTGCGGTTGCCTGCCGATCTAAAAGTTGAGCCATGAAAAGCTATTCAGCATTGGAGCTGATTCGATTATGGTGCGCTGGCGATAGTTCAAAAGGAAGGTGAGATATGCGATTTGATGCTAATGCAGATGGCGTGAGCGTCCATGCTATTTCCGGCACCTATGTAGTTATGCTGGCCATGGATGCAACCAAGGAGGCGAAGGACGGCCTGCTTGGTTTTGCGATTGAGCGTACCGACAAAACCGAGAACCAGCAGTACTGGCTCCAAGGCATGCGGACATTCAAGTCTGTCTTCCCGAACCCGCCGGAGGGAGCGCTTACATCTACTCACGAACATCCTATCCAGGATTTCCTGTGGAGCGACTTTACCGCCAAACCAGACCATGATTACGTTTACAACATCGTTCCCGTGCGCGGGCATCCGAAAAAGCTCGAGCACGGCACTCCGGTGCAAATTGAGGTCAAAACCGAGAATGAATCCAAAGGCAAACACGCGGTCTACTTCAATCGTGGCGTGATCGGCAGCCAGGCCTATGCGCGCAAATTCCACAATGCTGATCCGCAGAAATTGAAAGGCGAGGAAAAAACTGCGGCTTATACGTGGCTCTCTCGCGGGCTGTATGAAGCCATGCGCGACTTCGTGCGGCAAGCCAACGGCCCACGCTTCGGATTGCGTGCAGCCGTTTATGAATTCGATTACGAGCCAATTATCCAGGAATTCGGCGACGCGCTGAAGAAGTGCCACAACGTAAAGATTGTCTATGACGCGCGCGTCAAAGACGGCACAGATAAAAATGCGCTGCAGATGAAGCAACGCGTGGCCAACGTAAAGAAGCTGCTTAAGAAATATGGTCTCACCGGAAAAGATGTGGCCACCCCGCGCACCGAATCTCCCAATTACATTGCCCACAATAAATTCATTGTTCTGCTGGAGAACAATAAACCGGTTGCTGTGTGGACAGGTTCCACGAACTTCACTGAATCCGGAATCTATGGCCAATCAAATGTCGGCCATGTTGTGCGTGATGAAGCGGTCGCGGCTGCCTATCTGGAATATTGGGAAAGGGTGCAGAAAGATCCAGCTGTGCCTGATTTGCGCAAAGAGAACATGGAGGCGGATCCCGACTTGGTGGGCTTCCCGCCACCGGCAGGAGTCAGCCCTATTTTCAGTCCACGTAACAAAAATGCAGAGAAGGAGAGCATGCTCGACTGGTACGGCTCTTCCATGGGCGAAGCCAAATCGGTGATGTGCTTTACTGCCGCATTTGGCGTGAACAAAGTATTCCTTGAGGTGCTAAGCGGCAAACCGAAAACAACCGACGATCTGCGTTACCTGTTCCTGGAAAAATGGGGCGTCAGCAAGCAGCAGGCAGCAGCGACCCAGGCAGCCATTGAGAAGAACCCCAGCAACCAGGTTGCGATCGGCGGGTATTTGCAAGGCGACGTGTTGCACAAGTACCTGGAGGACCGGTGGGCCAAGGAGCGGTCCAACAGCCTCAGCAAAAACGTTCGCTTCACTCATACCAAGTACATGCTGATTGATCCACTTGGTGACGATCCCATCGTAATCAGCGGCTCGGCGAATTTCAGCGATGCTTCCACGCTCTCCAACGATGAGAACATGCTGGTTGTTCGTGGGGACACTCGCATCGCCGATATTTACCTGGGAGAGTTCATGCGCCTGTGGCAGCATTATCGCTTCCGCTCCATTGTCAATGCCAACGCAGACGAGAGCGGCAATGAAGATGGATACGAGCCAAACTATCTGTCAGAGAATGATTCCTGGACCAGGGACTTCTATAAGACAGGAACTATAAAGTACAGGCGCCGGGTGGCCTTCGCGGTTGGCGGCCCATGGCCACGCCGCACCCGGCACGCAACCGCTGGCCGGTAAAGTAGTCTGTAGTAAAGCAGTTTCTAGATGAGGTGCAAATATGCACTTCACAGGGCATGAGAGATCAACTCATGCCCTTTCTTGTGTTAGGTTGCGTTCTCCGCAACACTGGTTCAATCTCAATGTTAACTCTAATTGGTCTGCGTCCTCTGCGGTTCAAAGGTTGGCTAAAGGCTAAGGATTAAGGGCCAATAGCTTTCTCCCTTCGCGCCCTTCGCGGTAGAACAGCTTCGAAATACCTACCCCGCGGCCCGCGCCACGCCGAATTCTGAGGTATAGCTCAACTTGATTTCACCGCATTTGTGCTGCTCATCGGAATAGACGACGCAGCTATCGTAAGGACGGGAGTACAGGTGAAGGCTCACGGCCCGCTGCCCGAACTCTGCCGGATTATAGACCTTGTGCACCGGCGCTTCCGGATCAACCGCCGCCGGCGATGAGGGATTCATTTCGATAATGTCGGTAGGAATGAGGTTGCAGGTGCCTGCTGCAAGATCCTGCTGGACGACTTTGTAGTTCTGGATACGAAGCTTGCCAATGGGAGCTGCCATCCAGCAATTCTGGTCTTTATGATTGTGGATCGAGCTTCCCTGCCCCACCTCCCAGCAGATAGCCAGCAGCTCATAAAGAGGTGTTTTATCGATAAGATTGCGGGTGTAATGCTGGCAGTCCCAGATCAGGTATTGTTGGAGGGATTCTGGATCAACAGGGGTGGAGCGCAACAACTCGCGCATGTGAGAAATGCGGGTAAAGTCCTCGTCAGTGCAACATCGTAATTTTGAAACGAGTTCCTGGATGTTCATGGCTCCCATATGCGTACTCCTCCTTCGCTCTCCTATTGTAATCCTGTGCAGGTAGAAGACTGGGAGCAGCTTATTCAATCGCTACAGCAACTCAGTGAAGAAGGGAGGGGGCAGATTTCCGGATGACCCTGTGTTTAGCTTTCATCACGCTTCACTATATCTCGGTTTATTATAAGGTCATCGTCTGTGTCAGTGATTTCCTGCTGCATGCGTTCGGCATTCCGGTCCAGCTCGGCCTGCCGGGTCTTCTGCTTTTCGGCCCGGAGTTTCTTAGATTTTTCATGCACTTCGGCGAATTTGTTGGCGTGTTCCGGGCGTCCTTTTTCCGTAGTCATCTATACAGCATGACATATCCGTGAGTTAAAGGCCATCTGAAAATCCGCGTCAGCATACTTACAATGGCTGTGGCAGGCAACGCAAATCCAAGACCAGCATCAAAGCGCAAGGGAGATGTGCCTATTGTGAGGGAGAAGCGCAGTCGTCGCAAGAAACGCAAATTATCTCAGCAGCTCTGGATTTCTCCGCACCTCGCCCTGAGAGGTCTGGGGAATCAGCACCGGATCGATTCGGGAGCGTCCAATGCCCGTATCCTGGAGTTGGCAGATATCGCTCTGGGATTCAAAGACCCTGAACCGGCAAAGCGGAAAACTGCGGTAGAAAGGAATGCCGAACTTGAGGCGCCCAGGCTGCTGCGAGGTACTGAACCCACCGGTCCGGTCCTGGTGATGGACGAAGCTTCCCGGCACTTCTGCTGCCCTGTATGCAAAACCCGGCTCGCCCGCAACGCCTCGGATGCAATTGAGCTGTTTCGTCTGCATCAATGTTCAAAGGCATCGGCCGCCTGATTCCATAGGAAGACTGAAAATCACTGAAAATCAATGACCCGCAGGAGATTGTCTATACTGCTCTGCGTCTTCGGCATCCCCAACGCAGCCTGAATTTAGGCCGGCTTCCCTTTTCAAATCAATCGTTTAAACGATTATCTCCGGTAGATACATAGTTGACCTCAAGTTTACCCGGAGTGCATTGCCTTCACTGACCCGTGCCCTTCTAATCGCATTGTTAATTTGCTGATTGGAGGACTTATGAAACGTTCGATCAAATTCTATGCAGCCGCAGCCGTTCTGTTGGGGCTGGCGGCATGGCCGAATCATGCCTGGTCACAACAGGACTGCCTCAAGCTCAAAAAGGTCTGGACATCCTATGACGCCGTCCAGCAAGGTAAGAGCCTGGAAGTCAATGTAAAGTTTGACACTCAAAATTGCACCGTATCCGTGGAGTATGGCCACAACAAGGCGTTCCTTAGCTCAGCCTCCGATGGCGGGCTGAATCTTCGCGAGACCCGGGTGGACTATGAAAAGGTCAACCGCGGGTCCCCTGTGCTCCAGTCCCGCGAACTACAGGCCGTCTTCTACGTGGATGCTCCTGCTGATGTCGATCCTGGCCAGCATCAGGTCAGCGCAGTGGTGGAGTACGTGGCCATTGACTCGCACGGAACGATCACTCGCCAGCAGCACCCCTTCCAGGTACCTGTCAACGTCGTGGCTCAGAATGCGCATGTGAAGAAGCACTATCGCGGAGTCTGGGACAATCCCTGGAATCTTTTCTGGGAGATTCCGATGTTCATCGCTATCAGTCCTGTTCTCCTGGTCAGATACATGACCTGGGATGGCTGTTAAGGCGGGGTCTGGGTCATGCCTGGATTCCTATCTACGCGCTCTGCGGGTGGGATATGGAACTATGGCTCCTGCTGAACTCCACGTCTTTATTGATCCCGGGCGAATCCTGGGAAATCAAGCATACGGCTCCGTAGCCGGAAGCTACGGAGCCGTGTGTTCCTTGCCGCTACAAAAAAAGCCGTTCTAACTAACCTTCACCACCTCTTCAGCAGTTTCTTGCGCGTTTTGCTGCGGCTGATACGTACAGCAGGGCTCCTGGCCAAAGAGATCGCCGGTCGTGGCGTAAGCACGGGCACGTGATCCGCCACAGATGTTCTTGTATTCACAGTCCCGGCATTTTCCATGCAGATTGTCAGGATCGCGCAAGGCCTTCAACAGCGGCGCATTCTGGTAGATGTCTGTGAGCGTCTGGAAGTGGATGTTTCCAGCACACAGCGGCAGGAACCCGCTGGGGAAAACCTCTCCCTTGTGCGAAACAAAGATAAAGCCCTTGCCGTCATTGATCGGCAGCAGTCCCGGAAACAACTTTTCTGATCCGGGAGTGAATGGCTGGGCTTTTTCTTTTCTTGCCTGGAGGCGCTGCTGAATCACAAAGCGGCGATAGTGCTGTGCTTCGGTTGTCTTGATGCGGAAAGGCATGTCTTCTGAGAATCTGTGCAGCTTCTTGAAGACCTCTTCGAACTCTTCCCCGCTGGGAAGATCATCGATCTGCCCGCGTCCGGTGGGCACCAGGAAGAAGATGCTCCACAGCACCAGGCGGAAGTGCTTCAGCAGCTCCGCCATGTTATCCAGGTCTTTGAGGTTGCGCTTTGAAATGGTCGTGTTTACCTGGATGGGCAAGTGTTCCTCGTTCGACCAGCGAAGGGCGTTCAGTGTCCTTTCAAAGGAGCCACGCACACCACGGAAGCCATCATGCAGATCGGCATGGGAGCCGTCCAGGCTCACGGCCAGGCGCGAGAGACCCGCTTTCTTGAGCTCTCCGATTGCAGTTTTCGTAAGCAGTGGGGTGGCGCTGGGTGTCATCGCCGGATGCAGGCCAAGCGCGTCCGCATAACGCACAAGATGGTAAATATCATATCTCTTTAAGGGATCGCCGCCGGTAATGATAAATATGGGCGGATTCAACTCGGCCACGTCGCGAAGCAATGCCTCAGATTCTTCGGTGGTCAACTCCTGCGGGTGCCGCTTCGGCTGGGCGCTGGCACGGCAGTGGTAGCAGGCCAGATCGCAGGCCTGCGTGGCTTCCCAGATCACAACCAGGGGGCGCTTATTGAGATCAAATTGCGAGTTCATGCCTCAGATACTAGGCCGATAGCTCACAGAGAAGATGTGACGGATATCACACCAGTAACAGTCATCCGTCTTTTACCGCAAATGCGCCAGGGACGCGAAGATTGCGGTGTTAAAGGCAGAAAACCCAGAACTCCAATACGAAGGTTTTGGCGCGGAAAAAACTAATTTTTTTAACGGCTTTCTCCGTGGATTTCGTGTCTCCGTGTCCGTGTTAGGTTTAGCTTCCTTTGCGCCCTGGGCGGTAAAAAACCGGAATGTACTAATGGATCGTGCGCTGCCGCCCGAAATTCTGGGCCAGAAAACTAATCCGGGCCCCCAGTTGTTCAGGATCAACCGGCTTGGCAAAATACTCATTTGCGCCGGGCCGGACTGCCGGCGCATTTTCTGCAGATTGGGCGGCACTGGCAAGCAGGATTACGTAGGGAGTCGGTGTCAGTTGCGCACAATAAATCCAGGCGCATAGCTGCACACCACTGGTGCCGGGAAGATTAGGCTCGATAACGCAGATATCAATGCCGCCTGCAGCGAGGATTCCCCGTGCAACATCCCCATCTGTTACAGATGTTATCTGGCAGTCTCGCCTGATCAGCGATGCGGCAATAGCCGTGCGGGCGGCAGAGCTTCTGGCAGCAATGAGCACTCGTACCATTGTTCCGAGAGTGGGGAGTTGCGCCGGGTGAGTGTTTGGTTTTCGTTTGTTGTTCATTAGGTCGTCTAAGGCCTTGGCGGGAGCCAGCCCCCAATTCCTGTATTTTGGCTAATAAATATTAGAGATTTGTTAGAGAAAAATTAAAGAACTTAACTTTATGAAGCTGTGAGGAGAGGATTTGTAGGAGATAGAGGGCGGCGCATGCGCCGCCCTCTGCTACCTGCTCTTACTTCCTGGGAATATAGGGCCGCATCATCTCGTTATCCTCATGATCAAGGATGTGGCAATGCAACACATATCCCGGTCCCGTTGTGGGATCGAATGGGAAGTAATTCGTGCCCGCAACAGTTGTGCCCACAGCATTGGCCTGCGGCGTGAACCGTACGACAACCCGAGTCACCTGCCCGGGGAACATCTTGAAGACATCCTTCCATCCTGCTTCCTCAGGCAGAGGTGGATGCGTGCCATCCTGCAGGTAAGGAGTTACATCTGGATTGCCGCCTGCCGCACCCGCAGCATTGGGGATGCTGTAGGAGTTAGGCGGGCCGAATCCCGGCATGAACAAGCCTCCTGGAAACAGAGAATCATAAGTCTGCCGGTATTGGGTCACATTGAACGCCTGCCGGTTGATCAACTGAAACTGGATCAGGTGAATATGAATTGGATGCGCATCGGCGGTGGTGTTGATGATCTCCCACACCTCTGTGGAACCTACCTGGGGCAACTCTGTCACGAAATTGCCGTTCACAGGAGTAGAACCGGGAATAGGAATATTGGTTCCCTCTTCCAGGCCGTCCCACTTGCTGTTGTTGACCAGCACTTCCACCGGACCGCCAGGCCCTTCCACCTCGACCAGTACCAGTTGCCGTTTCACGTCAGGCACAACACCTGCCGCGAGTGCTCCCGTAATCGGATTCGCCAGCCGCACCATGAGAGTGCGCAACGGCTTTCCGCTTGCCGGGTTGTAGCTCTTATCTGTGCCCTGCAATGGTGAAACTACCCGGAATTGTAGGACCTCGCCAAACGTTCGCGGGTCTGGTGACATGCCATTCGGGAAAGGCGCTTTAGCACTGTTGAGCAGCGTGAACGTCTGACCGGCTAAGCCGGCGAAATCAACGATCACGTCATAACGCTCGGAAGGCGCCATGAGCAGCCTCGGTGAGCTGCTGTCTGGAACATTCGGATCATTCAGCTTGACCGGAACATCCAGCAGGCCTCCGTCAGTACCGATCACGTAGAACGCCGGTCCAGGTTTCTTGGTATCGCGGTTCATCAGCCGCAGTTCATAGAAGCGCGCGTTCGAACCGTTCAGCAAACGCAGACGATAGCGGCGCGGCTCCACGTTGAAGAATGGCCACGACTTGCCGTTCACCACGATCACGTCACCGAAGAACTCAGGTATCCAGAAAGGATGAACGTCCGGGTTCGGTGGCGTGCCGTTCAATCCTGAGCCGGAGCCATCCGGGAAGTAAAGCTGCCCATTCACATCAAACTGCCGGTCTTGAATCAGGAGTTCAGTCTCATATGGGCCGGCAGGCAGGCCAATCAGATTGTTGATGAGGCCCGTGTCGCGATCGTCACGCAGCAGGTAAAACGCGGCCAGGCCGCTTAAGACGTTGAGGCGTGTCATGCCCAGCGCATGATCGTGGAACCACAGGGTAGTGGCTTCCTGCCTGTTCGGATATTGGTAGACAGCCGCATTATTCGCCGCTGTACTGAAAGTACGGTAGCCATTCCCCTGCAGTCCATTTGCTGTGAACCACGCTTGCGGATTGCCATCGAATTCCGATGGGACTTCAGCACCATGCAGATGCGTGACCAGCGGGATTGGTCCGGTATAGGGCGGAGGCGGAAATGGCAGGCTCCCCATCTGATTGAGCGGATCAGCCCAGTGCACGCTCTGATCTACCGTGAGGAATTGCTGCAGGAAAGGAGAAACCAGATTGTTCACATAGGTGATGGTTGTCGGGGCGCCTTTCTTTGCCTCTACTGTAATGCCGGGAAAGCTCGGCCCCTTATTGTTCAGGTTGTAGCCCCATACGGTGGTGGTGGGGAACGAGGTTGGCAGAATCTGCTGCCTGAACTCCTGCATGGCAGCGGTGATGCTGGTGGCATTCACTCGCTTTCCAGCAAATGTCGGCAGAGGGTCTACATAACGTGGAATAGTGTTGCCCACCAGCGGTATTTGCGAGGTGGTCACAGAAGCCCTGGCAGGGAGACTCCACTCGAACGGCAGAGAAGCCCCTATACCGGTTATGGCGGCAAGCTTTAAAAAATCTCTACGACTTGACATGGGAATAATCTCCTTAAGGATTGCTTTTCTCTGTATGGACCGCAATGTCATTCCGCCGGAGAACGGGCGATGACATGGGAAAAGGGATTTACAAAAGTTGCTCTTTCATCTATGTCAGGCGGTCGCGAGCGGGGGTGAAATACGATCGCTGGGAGACAGTCGAATACTTCTCTTAGCTGGGCATTGAAGTTATTCCAAAATTAAATGCCGGGAGTAGAAGCAATACTGTGACCCAGGTCACGGACAGAAGTGATCAATGACTATGCAGCAGGATCCACCGCCAGGAGTTCAGCTATATCTGAATTGGTGATCGAAAGGCCGGCAGGCATAACGGTGTGATGCTGGCCGGTTCAGGGCAGTTTGACGGGGACATCACAGGCAGCGTTTAGCCGCTGATGAACGCTGATCCCATGGAAATCCATCAGCGTTCATCTCTTTCATCAGTCAAGCGGTAAGGTTTTTACTCTGACCGTAGCGCCTGCACCGCATCCACACGGGCGGCGCGTGCGGCCGGTAATGCTGATGCAATCACAGCCGCAGCCAGAATCACCGCAGCAGAGGCAATCAAAGGCACTGCTCCGGGCTGCTCTACCTGTGCCAGGTATTTTCCAACGAAGCGTTCCAGGCCAAAGCCCACCAGGAGACCGGTAGCCACCCCAATGCACGCGATTACCAGTCCTTCAACCAGCACACTGCTGAGAATACTGCGTGGCTGTGCCCCCAGCGCCATCCGGATGCCGAATTCACGGGTGCGTCCACTCACCGAAAAAGCCAGCACGCCCGCCACGCCCACTATAGAGATCAGCAGCGCCAGGGTGGCGAATCCTCCGAAGACAATGGCGTTCAGCCGGTCCGGGGTCAGCACCTCGGCGCGAACGTCATTCAGTGTGCTGGCCCGTTCTACCGGCTGGTCTTTGGCCATTTCGCGGATGGTGCGGGTGATAATCGGCACCAGTGAATAAGGATCGTTCTGCGCGCGCACGAACAGGCGCCCATTCCAGCCTTCCTGCTCGGTCGGCTGATACACGGTCATGGTCGGCGCTGGAATGATGTTCGCGTCGTCAACATCAGGCACCACACCGATGATGCGGCGCGGCTCGTAACTGATGCCGATGAACTTCATCACGCCATCCGTCCAGCGCAAGTGGCGGTTCACAGGATCCTGGCCGGAGAACAACTGTTTGGCAACGCTCTCGCTGATGATGACTACGCGCTCGGCGCCTTCTTTATCGGTGTCCCTGAAATCGCGGCCTGCGAGAATCGGCACGCCCAGCGTATCGAAGAATCCCGGCGCTACCGAACGGAAGCGGGCGCGTGGATCATCCTGGCCAGCCTCATGTTTTGCGCCTTCCATGGTGAAGGTAAAGCTGATGTCCAGCCCCCGCGTGTCACGCCAGGGGACAGCAAAGCCCGACGAAACACTCTTAACTCCGGCAACGGTGCTGATGCGGCGCTGCACGTCACGATAAAACTCGCGTACCTGCTCCGGCGTTTTCCCGTAAGACATCGTGGGCAGATTGATGGCCAGCACGTGAGCGGTCTCAAAAGGAGGCTGCGTATGTTCCAGCATCAGCAGCGTGCGCAGCAGAGCGCCGGCTCCGGCCAGCAGCAGGAATGACGCGGTAATCTGCGTGACCGCAAAAATGCGCAGCCGCCTGCCGCTTCCCGTACTGGAGCGCGTGCCGATGCTCGAAAGTCCCAGCCCGCGGGAAGCATCTGCGGAAGGCAGCCGGGGAACAAAAGCCAGGAAAATGGCAGCAACCAGCGCAAGGGCAACGCCGATCCAGATCAGGCTGGAATCGAGCGAAAGATCGAGAGCACGCACCGAAAAACGCGAGGCATAGCGCGCCAGCACGTTCGTCATGGGCGCGGCAATCAGCACTCCCGCCAATGCGCCGGTGCCGCACAACACCATTCCTTCAGCCAGCAGGGAGCGGCGCAGAGCGCCCGCAGTTGCCCCGAGAGCCGTGCGAATCGCCAGCTCTGATTCGCGGCGCACCGTGCGCGCCAGCACCAGGTTGGCAACATTAGAGCAGGCAATCACGAACAGCAGCCCGGAAGCAGCAAGCAGCACCCACAGGATGGTCCTGGCCCGCGAGTTGATCTGGTCGTGCATACGGGTCACGCCAATCTCATAATGGTCTTTGGGCTTGTAGGTCTCCGGATGCGCGACCACCATCGCTGCATGCACGGTGCGCAGTTCGGCGCGTGCCGCATCCAGTGGCGCGCCCGGAGCAAGCCTGCCAAACACCTCGGTCATGCGGTGCTCGCGCCCGGTGACCATGGTGGCGGAAAGATGATGCGGGCTGGTCACAATGTTGGCGATCAGTTCAGTCTCTACCGGATAAGGCACTGATGGCTCCACCACTCCAACAATGGTGGCCGAACGTGGAGGGCCAAAACTTTCCAGCCGGATAACCTTCCCGATCACGTTGGGATCGGAGTGCAGGCCGGCCGTCCAGTAGCGGTAGGTCAGCACGGCTGCGCCTGCGGCGTTTTGACCGTCATCTTGCGCATTGAGCAGGCGGCCCAGCACCGGGCGCAGCCCCATCACTTCAAAATAATTGCCGTCCACCACGCCTGCGCGGATCTCGCGCGGCTCGCCCAGTCCAACCATGGTGAAATCCAATGCGGAAAAAGTGCCGACCTCGCTGATGGTCTTGAGCCCGCCGCTGATGTCCTTGATCTCCGGAACTGAGAAGGTCGTATTCTCCGCGCCCAGGCCCGGAGCGCTCTGGCGGATGTAAAGCAGGCGGTCTTCGTCGCGATTAGCCAGCGGCCGCAGAAGCACACCGCGAACGACGCTAAAAATCGCCGCGTTCGCGCCAATGCCCAGCGCCAGGGTAATAGCAACGGTGATCCATAAAGCCCGTACCCGTGCCAGGGAACGTATCGCAATTTTCAGGTCGCGCAGAAATGACATGCCTTCTCCTCCGTTGGGGAATATCGCAGGTGTTCGAGAATTCTATAATTTTACGCCCTGCGTCCTTCGTCTTCACAGCAGGATTTTGTCCTGCATTCTAACGACGAACGAGAGGCGCCAGAATCGACATGAATTTCCCAGCGTAGCGGAGCCACAACCAAACCTACCACAGAGATACGGAGGCAGGGAGAAAAGCAAAAAAGGAGAATACCGCGAATTTATGCGAATTTTTCTAATGGTGTGAGAACGGCTGAACAAACTCTTCACAGGAACGCAAGGCGAAAATGTGCGAAAAGCGCGATTTAAAAGCTCTTAGCAGTGCAGAACGTATTGGCATGTTGGACATTGGACCCTGGCGGGGTGTGAAATTGCCTTGGCATGTTACCGATCACGACGCAACTTCCACCTGCAAATAAGCAGGCCCGGGAGATTCCCGGGCCTGCTTTTCGTCAGAAGGAGATCTTGCGTGAGACAAAAATCGTCTCACGACATATTGTAAACAGCTCGCGTCCGGCTGCCGAGTGACTTTGGTAACCCGTCTCTGGATCGGAACTGATCACCCGGAACTTGTCTCAACCGCAAGATAGTACGACTGATACCAGCGGACAAAGCGCTCCACGCCCACTTCGATAGGTGTATCCGGACGAAACCCCGTATCCCGCATCAGGTCGTCAATATCAGCAAAGGTTGCTGGAACATCGCCGGGCTGTATGGGAAGCATATTCTTGCGGGCGGTCTTCCCCAGACATTTTTCCAATACCTCAATGACTCGCATCAATTCTACGGGGCTGTGATTGCCGATGTTGTAGAGCTTATAAGGAGCCGCACCGGGGCTGCCGGAGTTGCCGGGGACAGGTGGCCTGTCTGCCACCAGCAGTACGCCTTCGACAATATCGTCTATATAGGTGAAATCCCGCCGCATCTTGCCGTGATTGAAGACCTCGATCGGCTTGTCTTCAAGAATGGCTTTGGTGAATGAGAAAATTGCCATGTCTGGCCTGCCCCACGGCCCGTACACAGTGAAGAAGCGCAATCCCGTGGTTGGAATCTGGAACAGGTGGCTGTAGGCGTGCGCCATGAGTTCATTAGCCTTTTTGCTGGCGGCATACAGGCTGATGGGATGATCTACATTGTCCTGCACGGAAAAAGGCAGCTTCTTGTTTGCGCCGTAAACGCTGGAACTGCTGGCATAAACCAGGTGGTTCACAGGATGATGCCTGCAAGCCTCAAGAATATTGGTAAAGCCCACAATATTGGTCTGGACATAGACGTGTGGGTTTTCAAGGCTGTAGCGCACGCCTGCCTGCGCCGCCAGATGGATCACACGCTCGAATTTCCTGGCGGCGAATAATGCCTCTACCTCCTGCCGGTCGGCCAGGTCCATCTTTGCGAACTGGAATTGCGGGTAGCGAATCAGTTCCTTAAGCCGCGCCTTTTTCAACCGCACGTCATAGTAATCGCTCAGGTTGTCGAGGCCCACAACGTTGTATCCGGCCTGCAGCAACCGCGTGGCTACATGCATGCCAATGAATCCCGCCGCTCCTGTTACCAGTATTTCCATCCCATCCTTAGAAATGCTTTCTAGACAATACTAATGGCAATAAGCCGGCCTGCCGAGGAACGGCCCACCAGCGCCCGTGCGCCAGTTATGGTTACAAATACTCCTGCAACGATCACCAGCGAGCCCTGAATGATCCTGCGCCGCAATTTTGGATGGTTTCCCAATCAGTGTTAGAGGTTAGTGTATCTCGGCAACAGCAACCTTATTGACTCCGCTGCATGCCAGATACAGTCTTCCATCCGGGGTGGCAACCATGTTCCGCACCACGCCTCCTCCAGAAGGAATAGTGGTGCTGGAAAATTTCCTGCTCTTCGGATCGAACTGCACCAGCGTGTTCGGGCTTATGCCTGATTCGCTGTACCACACCATGCCATTGGGAGCCACGGCGATGCCGTAAGGTTTGGAGGCCGGTCCTCCCGGCGACGGCCATTCTTCCTGCTTCTTGGTTGCCGGATCGAAATGCCCGAGAAATCCACGCGCGTAATCGGAGTAGTAAATCGTGCCGTCGGCAGCCAGGGCAAGCCGCCGCGGACGCGCACCTTCCGGCATCGTGTATTCGGTAATCTCCAGAGTCCTGGGATCCACGCTGGCCAGCTTGTTGGAACCAAACTCGCAGAAATACGGCACGCCTTTTGAGTTGATGACGATTCCGTATGGAACTGCGTGCGGCGTAGGCACTTCTTTGACCTTGATCTCGCCCGATTGGGGATCGATGCGTCCAATGAAATTCGACTGCTCCGTAGTGAACCACACATTCCCCTGCGGATCGATAGCCGGGGTGTGGGGATCGCGAACTCGCGGATCGGTCATGTGATATTCCACGATCTCGCCGGTCTTGGGATTGAGTTTTCCCACGTATCCCTTGAAAATCGCAGTGAACCAGATATTGCCGTCGCGGTCGGCCACCAACCCATGCGGACCGGAGTCAGCCGTCTTCAGTGGATACTCCTTGAATTCACCGGTCTTCGGATCGAGGCGGCCCAGCTTATTTGCCATCTGGCCCGTGTACCAGAGCGAGCCATCAGGAGCGAGCGCCGGATCATGGGGCCGCGACTTGGGTGTCGGCACATCCCATTCCTTAATGGAGACCGCTGGCGGAAGAGCCATCAGGCTCGACACCACAGCCAGACAGGTAAACATCGCGATCAGCACATTTCGTTTCATGGCATCTCAACTTCTGCGTACGATATGCGCTTCAAAATAGGTTGCTGAAACTACTTCGTTCTTCCCGCCTCCACCTTCAACTGGTCCGCCGCTGCGGCCTGGGCTGCGGCCAGCCGTGCTGTCAGCACGCGGAAGGGCGAACAGGAAACATAGTTCAAGCCGATCTTGTGGCAGAACTCCACCGATGACGGATCACCGCCGTGCTCGCCGCAAATGCCGATCTTCAGATTCGAACTCGCCTTGCGGCCCTTCTGCACCGCGATTTTCATCAACTCGCCTACGCCTGCCTGGTCGAGCATGGCAAAAGGATCATTCTTCAGAATGCCGCGATCCAGGTAAGCAGGCAGGAACTTGTTGATGTCATCACGCGAGAATCCATAAGCCGTCTGCGTGAGATCGTTGGTGCCAAAGCTGAAGAACTCAGCCTCGGTGGCAATCTCATCGGCAACCACGCAGGCGCGCGGCAGCTCGATCATCGTTCCCACCAGGTATTGAACCTTCGCGCCCTTCTCTTTGAAGACCTGCTCGGCCATGCGGTTCACAATGGCTTTCTGGTTGACCATCTCTTTGAAAATTCCAACCAGCGGAATCATGACTTCGGGCAGCACCTTCACGCCCTGGCGGCTCACATTCACCGCGGCTTCAAAGATGGCCTGAGCCTGCATTTCCGAAATTTCCGGATAGGTAATGCCCAGCCGGCATCCGCGATAGCCCAGCATGGGGTTGAACTCGTGCAGCTCTTCCACGCGGCGCAGAATCCTGCGGGCCTCTTCCAGGCGCGGCGATTTGGGATCGGTGATCTCCAGCCGCGCAATCTCTACCATGAGCTCTTCCCTTCTGGGCAGGAACTCGTGCAGTGGAGGATCGAGCAAACGAATGGTTACCGGGAACCCGTTCATCGCCCGGAAGACCCCTTCAAAGTCTTCGCGCTGCATGGGAAGCAGCCTGGCCAGGGCCTTACGCCGGTCTTCTTCCGTGCGGGCCATGATCATGGCGCGCATATGGTCGATGCGGTCTTCGGCAAAGAACATGTGCTCCGTGCGGCACAGGCCGATGCCTTCAGCTCCAAAGGCGCGTGCCTGAATGGCGTCGCGTGGAATATCGGCATTGGCGCGAACACCCAGCTTGCGGAACGGCTCCGCCCATTTCATCAGGATCTGCAAATCCGGATCATCGGGACTGGCCGGAGTGGTTCCCAGTCTGCCTTTGATCACGCGTCCAGTGGTTCCATCGATGGAAAGCCAGTCGCCTTCTTTGAGTACCAGGTCGCCCACGCGCATCTCTTTCTTCTTGTCGTCCACCTCGATGTCGCCCGCGCCGGCGATACAGCACTTGCCCATGCCGCGTGTGACCACCGCCGCATGGCTGGTCATGCCGCCACGCGAGGTCAAAATTCCGGCAGCCACTTCCATGCCGTGAATGTCTTCCGGAGTGGTTTCGGCGCGCACCAGAATCACCGGATTCTTCTGCGCTCCCATGCCCGCCTTCTCTACAGCGTCATCGGCGGTGAAGACGATTTGTCCTACGGCTGCGCCCGGAGATGCAGGCAAGCCTTTGGCAATCACTTCAACGTTGCCGCTCTCTTCATCGAGCTTGGGAACCAGGAAGTCGTAAAGCTGGTTGGGATCCACCCGGAAGATGGCTTCCTGTTCGGTGATCAGCTTCTCATTCACCATGTCAATGGCCGACCGCACAGCCGCGCGTCCGGTACGCTTGCCGTTGCGCGTCTGCAGCATGTAGAGGCGGCCTTCCTGGATGGTGAACTCGAAGTCCTGCATGTCACGATAGTGCTTCTCCAGCCGCGTGGTGATCTCGCGCAACTGCGTGTAGCACTCCGGCATGCGCTTTTCCAGTTCGGTGATGTGCATCGGCGTGCGAATGCCGGCCACCACGTCTTCGCCCTGCGCGTTGATCAAGACTTCGCCGTAAAATTCTTTCTCGCCGGTGGCAGGATTGCGCGTAAAGCCTACGCCTGTGCCGCTGGTCTCACCCAGGTTGCCGAAGACCATGGACTGAACGTTGACCGCCGTGCCCAGATCATCGGCAATGTTGTTGATGCGGCGATAAACCTTGGCGCGCTCGTTTTCCCAGGAGCGGAACACTGCATCACGCGCTCCGCGCAACTGCTCCAGCGGCTCCTGCGGGAAATCGCGGCCCGCATGCTTGCGCACCACCTGCTTATACTGCGCAATGATCTCTTTCAGATCGTCAGCGGTCAGGTCGGTATCGAGCTTCACGCCGCGCTTCTTCTTCTGCGCCTCAAACACCTCGTCGAATGCATGCTTCTCGATGTCGAGAACCACGTTGCCGTACATCTGGATCAGGCGGCGGTAGGAATCATAAGCAAAGCGCTCGTTGTTCGACTTCTTCGCCAGCGCCTGCACGCTACTGTCATTCAGTCCCAGGTTAAGGATGGTATCCATCATGCCCGGCATCGAGAATTTTGCGCCCGAGCGGACGCTCACCAGCAGCGGGCTCTCCCCTGCTCCCAGTTTCTGCCCCTGCAGCTTCTCCAGCCGCGCCAGCGCATCCAGCATCTGCCGGTCAATTGTCTCTGATACCTTGCCGGTTTTCATGTATTCCCGGCAGGCTTCAGTCTGGATCGTGAATCCCGGCGGCACCGGCAATGCGGCATTGGTCATCTCAGCCAGACCCGCGCCTTTGCCGCCCAGTTCGTCTTTCATTTTGCCGTTGCCCTCGGCCTTACCACCGCCAAAGAAATAGACGTACTGGATTCCCGGCTTTGCTGTCGTGTTGGTGACCTGCTCAGAGAGAGGCGTAACGCTCATGATGTATGTTCTCCGTGAAAATCCCGCTTAGATGATCGCAGGATGGTGTGAAAAGAAGAGTAATGATTATTCTATCGCAGATGAATGGAACATGCGCGCATCGAGCCACACTCAAGAGTGTTAAGGTCTTGTGAATTGCCGCCTCTGCGTCCTTTGTATTGCTAACAATCAAGTTCGTCCGGAGCCGCGAAGAATTTTTCCGGACTGGATCCCGAAAAAATAACCTGTTTACTTTCTCTTAAGTGCTTTTCCTCTGTGTCCTTTGTGAAACCTTTGTGCCCTCTGTGGTAACGGTTTTTGGGTTTGGTTGCGGCATAGCTGCGCTGCGGTTAAAGCCTTTGATTGTGGCTCGCCACGCTGTGGTTCATCTGGAAACAAAACAGGCGGCCCGCCGGCCGCCTGTTCGCTGAGAGTCAATGTGTATTACTGATCTCGCCGCTTCAACGTTGGACGATCATCATCCTTCTTATCTCCATTTTTGCCGTCACTGTTGCTGGCGGTGCGGCGGAGCGTGGGTTTGTTACTGTCTTTCTGATCTTCGACCTTATGGCGGTTTTCAATGGCGGCGAGGCGCGCCTTCACCTGGTCAAATTCAGAGGTGCTCACAATGTACTGCTCACGCGCTGGAAGAATGGTGGCAATCTCTTCCTGGGATTTCTGGATGCGGTCAGGGGTTTGCGGATGGGTGGAGAATGCCTTGGCCAGAGTGCCGGGCTTCTTCTTCTCCTGCGCTTCCAGCTTTTCAAAGAAAGCTACAAAAGCGTTGGGATCATAACCGGCCTTGTACATGTACTGCAGACCGTAGAAATCAGCCTCGGCTTCAAAGCTGCGCGAGAAATGCAGGAAAGTCATGGGCAGGCCGATACCGGCAAGCTGGCGGGCAGCATAACCGGCGCCGCCGCCGACAAAGATCAATGGAATGGTAAGAAGGTTGGCCAGTTGTCCGCGCGTGGCTTGACGGGTGTAATGGCGCGCAGCCACGTGGGCAATCTCATGGGCCATCACACCGGCGAGTTCCGCTTCTTCATCCGCGGCCAGAATCAATCCGGAATTCACATAAAAGAAGCCGCCGGGAAGAGCGAAGGCGTTGACCTCGTCTGAGTCCACAACCTTGATGGTGAAAGGCACCTTAGCATCAGAGTTGCGAACCAGGTTCTGGCCAATGCGGTTCACATACTCATTGACCACCGGGTCTTGGACCATCCTCATGCTCTGTTCGACCTGCTGGGCATATTCCTTGCCCCACCGAACTTCCTTCTCGATCGAATACCAGTCCATGCCGCCGATCTTGCGATTGCCGATAGCGTCTACGTCATCTTTGCCGCCATCATGCTTGGGCTTAGGCTCTTTGGCATCCTGGTTTTTGCTCTGGTCGTCAGAGGCAGTGGTTTGGCTCTGCTGGTCGTCAGATTTCTTGTTATCTTTGTCGTCGGAAGCAAAGCTGGATAAACTCAACCCGAAAACCAGGATGAACGAAAGGAACAAAGCACGAGTTTTCATAGAGGCACTCCTGCGCGAAAGCATTCCTTGATCTGTGCAGGATACGCTTATTATACGCTGAGACATAGGGATATCTCTTAGATTCATCCCTGTTTTGATTGGATACAAATTAACCACCCGCAGTTATCCAGCACCTCTCCATGGAACGCGCCAACCCCGTAAACTTGCGTAAACATAGAGGTTATTTACAACCCCTTTACAATTTCGTGGTGATTAAGCAGGAATTAACTCAGGCGGCAACTGCGGGTCAGATTCAGATCACCCGGGGTCACCAGATTCACCCGATCTGCAAGTTGGGTTTCACTAGCAGCTAGGAGCCAGGAGCTACGTTCTGTTGCTCGTAAGCCTGATGATTTCGATGCGCTTCGCCCGCCATTCGCCTGAATGGTCCTGCTCAGCGGTCACGCGCACCTCCTGTCCCGCGGTCAGGCACTCAACACCACACTTGCGGTGCTGGCTGTCAGGCACGCTGTTGGAGAATACGATAGAGGCATGGGAGACCTCTACCCGCCGCAGCATGTGATTGCGGCCCTGCACGTAAATCCATCCCTGAGGTTTGGGCAGGTTGGATGGCGGATCGATGACCTTACCCTGAAAAGTGCCGTCCACCGCCCACACTGAGCCTGCCAGTAGGACCAGCAGGTTAAGGACGGCAATGGCGCGGTTCCACATCCTTCTATACGATGCCAATGCAAGGTTGCGTGCTGTTTCGAGCAGCTAGCAAATAGCTTAACGACCACCGCCTGAAAGGCGGTGGGTTAATGTGCGACTGAAAGTCGCAGTTGCGGCTGAAGCCGCCTTAAGCGCTTCCGGCTGAAGCCGGCTTAAGGCTCGCGCGGCACGGTGATCTTGAATCCTTCCTGATCATCGTCCCATCTCTGATTCTCGATGTACTCCATGATCGTCTTCTCGTCCACCGTGCCT
>QHVI01000031.1 GCA_003223515.1 Candidatus Angelobacter sp. Gp1-AA117 | reverse complement strand
CATTCAAAATGACTTAAAAAACGAAGACAGCAGGCTTTTTCTCGCATGGATTGCCAAGAAGTCTCCTTGCGGCTCGGAAAAGGAGCCCAGGCAGAATCTCAACTTCCCTCGTTCTCATTCCCCATGCAATTTAAACCCTCCGCATTGGCTAGAAAATGCGAAACTGTATTTTTTATTTCCGACAGACTCCTAGCCTCCGGCGATCCAGACAGCCACAGCGTTCTATTGTGGACACGCCACGCGCCCGATAGCTCCCATTCAGTGCAGAAGCTTACGGTTGAGGTTGCGCAGGATGAATCATTCCAACGGGTGATTGCCACGGCGGCAACCACGGTTTCCGAGGCCTCCGACTGGACTTGCCGCGTGCTGGTAGGCGGACTGAAGCCTGCCCAGGTTTACTGGTACCGGTTTACCGATCAGGATGGTTTCGGCAGCAGGATAGGCCGTACCATCACCGCGCCTGCTGACAACGATCCGAGGCCCGCGCGTTTTGGCTTCGTCAGTTGCCAGAATGCGAACCTCGGAGCGCAGAATGCCTATCGCCGGATGATCTTTGAGGATAAGCGCGCAGCCGAACAGGATCGTCTCGGGTTCGTGCTGCATCTTGGTGATTTCATCTACGAACTCGTCTGGTACCCGGAAGACCGGCCGCAAGGCTATTACGACCGGCGGATTCGTAACATCGTCCGCTATGAACACGGCGAGAAAATCCAGGACTTTCACATTCCTGCCAATGTAGATGACTACCGCGCCATCTACCGGTCTTATCTGCATGATCCTGATCTTCAGGATGCGCGTGCACGCTGGCCCTTCGTCAACATGTGGGACAACCATGAGTACAGTTGGCTGGGCTGGCAGGGATTCCAGAAGTTCGAAGGAAAAACGCGCCCGGCGCAGACACGGAAGGTAGCCGCCAACCAGGCATTCTTTGAATATCAGCCCGCACGCATGGCCAGGCCCGGTGATGCGTCGCTGGAACGCTTCAATCCTCCCAGGGTGGCAGACACGCCGGTCACCAGGTTTGATGACCACGGACTCGGGCAGGAACCGAACAACCTGGCTGCCATTGCCAGCCTGAAGGGCTACAGATCATTGCGCTGGGGACGCAATGTGGAGTTGATCATCACCGATCAGCGCAGCTACCGATCAGAAAATCCCAATGGTCGCGATGAAGCCGAAGTTTTCGCCAGCGGAGACTTTCCTGAGTTTGTTCCTGAAGAAGTGCTTGCAGTGCTGGATGGCGGCCGCGCGTACCATGGCAACCAACCGCCAGAGACCATCCGGTTTGGCGGTAAAGAGATCGCAAACTTTCGACGAAGCGAACCTCCACAAACCATTCTGGGTGCGGAGCAGAAAGCCTGGTTCCTCGACCGGCTGCAGAAATCAAAGGCAACCTGGAAGATCTGGGGCAATACCATCGGCACTCTTGATATGCGTGCCGATCCTCAGAACCTGCCTGCAGGGCTGACCAAGCCGTGGCCGGGAGCGGGTTACGCCGGATTTGGCGGCGACGATTACGGCAGCGCTTACGGGGAGCGAGGCGAGATCTATGATTTCGTGCGCGATCATGGCATAACCGGGTTTGCCACCGTCTCCGGTGACCGTCACAGCTTCTGGGCCGGACTGGCGGCTAAATCTCTTCCACCCCAGCCATTTCAACCCGTAGGTGTGGCTTTCATCACCGGTTCCATCTCAGCGCCCGGACTGGTGGAAGCATTTGAGCATCGCTTTCCAAAAGATCATCCACTGCGCCCGCTGTTCGTGGGACAGTCGCCTGCGGATTCAACTCCGCAGCCCACCGTGAACATGCTGCTTCGGCATGGAGTCCGGTCATGCCTGGAATATGCCAGGAGTGGCGACCTGCAAAAGGCGCGCGCCCTGTCGAACCCTGATCTCTCGCCCCATCTTTCGTTTGTGGATATGGGTGGCCATGGTTACACCGTGGTGCGTGCGGCGAGCGGCAGCTTCGACACTGAGTTTGTCTGCATCCCTCGTCCGGTGGAGCGCAGTGAACATGCCGATGGAGGCCCTTTGCTTTATCGTGCCAGATATCGGACACAGCTATGGCAAAAAGGTGAACTGCCCAAACTCGACGGACAAATAGTGGAAGGCGACCCGCGATTCAGTTTGTAACTGCAAAACCTTACCTCTGATGACGCTGATAAAAACGGATGAACGCAAATAAACCGAAACAGAGTCAAAATCTCAACACAGATGACACTGATTCAATTCAACTGATTCACACAGATAAGGCTGAAGGATAAAAGCAAAAGTCTAAAGAAAGCTAAGACCCAAAGCCAAAACTTCATTTACCCACTTACCAAATTACCCATTTACCCATTCTTCTTGTCGAGCAGCTTTCTTGCCTTCTTGAACACATCCATGAACATCTTCTCCGTCAACTTACCCGTGAGCGTGTTCTGCATGGAAGGATGATACGAGCAGAGCAGGATGCGGCCATCCGGCAGATCGTAAGAGACATTGTGAGCAAAGGTGTAGGCTGACTTCGAGGTCAGCAGACCACGGCGCTTCAGATAGTTGAGATAGGCATCAAAACCGATCTTGCCCAGCACCACTACAATTTTCACGTTGATAAGAGCCGCGAACTCCCGGTCCAGATGCTGGGAGCAGTTCGCGATCTCTTCAGGAGTGGGCTTGTTCTGCGGCGGTGCGCAGCGCACGGCCGCGGTGATATAGGCGTCATTGAGTTTCAGCCCATCATCGCGGTGAGTGGCATTCGGCTGCGAGGCAAAGCCGGTCTTGTGCAACACCGGATACATAAAGTAGCCGGAGCCATCCCCGGTAAAAGGACGTCCGGTGCGGTTGGAGCCATGGGCGCCCGGAGCCAGGCCGAGAATCAATACCCGAGCCTTAGGATCGCCAAAGCCCGGCACCGGCTTGGCCCAGTAGTCCCAGTCCATGTAAGCGCGGCGTTTCTCACGCCCGATCTTCTGGCAATAGGCAATCAGGCGAGGACATTGGTTGCAGGCAACTACCTCTTTATGTAGCTGAACTAATGTGGAAGACATCTACTTTGAGTTTAGCAGTATTTTTGCTGCTGATTCACCTTGAAGATTGGCGGGGACGCACAAGCGCAGCAAGTTTTTCCAGGAATGCTTCAGGGCCATCCAGGGGATTGAAATGCTCTGTGCTTGGGCCGTCTATCCCACGCTCGCGGGAATCAAGCACCACCGATGGAATACCTCGCCTGAGAGCTTCAGTGCAGACGCGCATGCGTTCGTGCGGCGGTATTGAGTTGCCGATCACTACAATCGAGACCTGCCGTGCGGCCATGACTTCGAGTGCGATGCTTATGTTCCGCACTGGAATCACGCCGTAACCCGCATGGGCCAGGACGGTATTCCGAATAGGCGCCGTCGAAGGGTCGTCTGAAATGGATAGGACGTAAAACATTAAATTTGTGAGGGTAATCGCGCAAATTAGTATTGTCCTGTCAAGACTCCCAGACAAGCTAAAAGTCAAATGGGCACAAATTGGCGTGTGTGGGAAAAGCCTGCGCATCCCAACGCCAACATCAACCAAATAAAAGGGGACATTTCTAATGAGGTATGGCAACCAGGGTTGTGTCGTTTGACCATCCGCCAGCCGTCTCTTAAACTGGAAGTTTGGGAGTATCGCCGAAACATCCCCAGGTTTACCCCTTTAATAACAGGCAGATAAGGAAGTTCCTTTGAATCCCGTGAACACACAGAACACCGAGAATGACAATCCTCAGTCTGAGCCGGTAGCGAATGAGGCCACCGAGACCGGTTCTAGCGCCGCCACTGAGCAGCACGAAGAACACGCCCATGATCATGCCGGGCACACGCACGAGGAACCCCAGGTTGATATGCGCTGCGTGCGCGAAATCACTGTGGATATCCCTGCCGACGTGGTCAGCAAACAATGGGACAAGACCGTGCAGGAATACTCGAAAGTGGCCCGTGTCCCAGGCTTCCGCAAAGGTAAGGTGCCGGCCAGCGTGATCCGCAGCCGTTTTGGTGACGATATCAGGAAAGATGTCTTTGAAGCGCTGGTCCCCCAACATTTCCGTGAGGCCGTGCAGAAGGAAGGCTACCGCCCGGTTACCGAACCGCGCCTGCTCGACCTTCAGATGGAACAGGGAGGCCCCCTGCACTTCAAGGCTGCCTTTGAAATCCTGCCGGAGTTTGAACTAGGCAGTTATCAGGGCATTAAGTTCGACAAGCCTGAGGTCACCGTCACCAACGAAGAAATTGAGGCTGAACTGAAGGGCCTTCAGGAGCGGCAGGCAAATTACGATCCGGTTGAGGAAGACCGTCCGCTGGCGGATGGCGACTATGCCCAGATTTCCTTCAAGGCAACACCGAAAGAAGAGCCGCAGGCCGCTAGCGAGCAGGAAGGAAAACCTGCCGAGGCCGAAGGCCAACCGGTGCAAATGGATGAGGTGTTGCTGGAAATCGGAGCACCCAATACCGTGAAGGAGTTCTCCGACAATCTGCGGGGAGCCAAACCCGGCGAAGAGCGCACTTTTGACGTGAGTTACCCCGCCGAGTATGCCGAACCCAGGCTGGCGGGAAAAACAATTACGTACAGCACCAGTATCAATGGCATCAAAAAGAAGTCGGTACCTGAGTTGAACGATGACTTTGCCAAAGAGGTGAGCCAGGAATTCCAGACCCTTGATGACCTGAAGAAACGCATATGTGAGGGAATGGAAGGCGAGCGCCGGCATCGGGCC
Source organism: Candidatus Angelobacter sp. Gp1-AA117 (assembly GCA_003223515.1). Lineage (GTDB taxonomy): Bacteria > Acidobacteriota > Terriglobia > Terriglobales > Acidobacteriaceae > Angelobacter. The sequence continues at coordinate 48,708 of QHVI01000031.1, read as the reverse complement.
ACTCATGAGATTAAAGAGAAAATTCTTGACCAGCTTATGGAGCGCCATGACTTTCCTGTTCCTGAGGTACTCGTGCAGCACCAGATTGAGAGCCGCCTGGAACGCGGCCTGCGTGCCCTGGCTGCCCAGGGGATGAGCATGGAGCAGATGAAACAGATGGATTTCCGCCGCCTGCGCGCCGCGCAGCGCGATGCCGCCATCAAAGAAGTGAAGTCAAACCTGCTGCTGGAAAAAATTGCCGATGCGGAAGGGATTGACGCAAACGACGAGGAAATTCACCGGGAAATTCAAGTGCTGGCCCAGCAGACGAAACAAACCCCTGAGGCTTTGCATCAACAATACAGCCAGGATGGAACTCTGAATGAGATTCGCTCGCGTCTGCGCGTTGCCAAGGCTTTGAATTTCCTTTACAACAGTTCTGTGGGCGAGACCGAGAACACCGCTGCTTAGAAGCGAAAGGAAAACCCTGTATGGCACTAGTACCGATGGTAGTGGAGCAGACCAGCCGTGGGGAGCGCGCTTACGACATTTACTCCCGGCTGCTGCGCGACAACATTATTTTCATAGGCACTCCGATTGATGACACCATTGCCAACCTGGTAATTGCACAACTTCTGTTTTTGGAAGCGGAAGATCCCGAAAAGGACATTCAGCTTTACATCAATTCACCCGGAGGTTCGATCACCGCCGGTATGGCGATCTATGACACCATGCAGTTCGTCCGTCCCGACGTGATGACCATCTGCTGTGGACAGGCGGCCAGCATGGCGGCGCTGCTGCTGTGCGCCGGCGCTGCGGGTAAGCGTTTTGCCTTACCTACCTCCAGAATATTGATCCACCAGCCTTTAATGTCTGGGTTGAGCGGTCAGGCCACCGACATCGATATTCATGCCAGGGAAATTTTACGCATGAGAGAGATTACCAACCAGTTAATAGCCAAGCACTCCGGGCAGAAACTGGAAAAAGTCGAAAAAGATGTTGAACGTGACTTTATAATGAGTGCACAACAATCGAAAGAGTATGGCATTATAGATGACATCATCTATAAGCATAAGTAGTCGCCACTTTTATAAGCATAAGTAGTCGCCACTTTTGCCGGATGCGCTAAGTTGCCGGGTGTTTGTCCGCCATCAAGGAGTTGCTGTGAAGCCAAGGTCGCCGGAAGATACGCTGCGTTGTTCGTTCTGTCATAAGTCACAGGACGCGGTCGCCAAACTCATTTCCTCACCCAGTGATTATCCCCGGGCTTACATCTGCGACGAATGTGTAGCGGTCTGTAACTCCATCCTGGAAGACGACCGTTCAGAAAATCATGCGGCTGCGGCGCCCAATCACCTGCCGAAACCTCAGGAAGTAAAAGCCTTCCTCGATGAGTATGTGATCGGGCAGGACCAGACCAAGAAAAAGCTCTCCGTGGCGGTCTACAACCACTACAAGCGCATTCACATGAACCGGATGAAGGGCAACGAAGTCGAATTGACCAAATCCAACATCCTGCTGATCGGCCCCACCGGAACCGGAAAGACCCTGCTGGCCCAGACGCTGGCCCGCATGCTGGATGTGCCCTTCGCCATTGTGGACGCGACTACGCTTACTGAAGCCGGTTATGTGGGTGAAGACGTTGAGAACATCGTGCTCAAGCTGTTGCAGGCTGCTGATGGCGATGTAGGACGCGCCCAGACCGGAATCATCTACATCGACGAAATCGATAAGATTGGCCGCAAAGACGAAAATCCATCCATCACCCGCGACGTAAGCGGCGAAGGCGTACAGCAGGCCCTGCTCAAGATTCTGGAAGGCACCATTGCCAACGTTCCTCCGCAAGGTGGCAGAAAGCATCCTCACCAGGAATTCACCCCCGTAGATACCAGCAACATTCTTTTCATCTGCGGCGGCGCTTTTGTCGGCCTGGAAAAGATCGTGGCCCGGCGCATTGGCAAGAAGTCGATGGGCTTCCGCACCAACGAGCAGAAGGAGAAGGAATTCACCGAGGCCAGCAAGCGCGATACAGAGCTGCTGCAGAAAGCCGAGCCCCAGGATCTGGTTCGCTTTGGCCTGATTCCTGAGTTCGTCGGCCGTCTGCCTGTGGTCGGCATCCTCAATGATCTGGATGAGGCGGCCCTGATCGAGATTCTTACCAAGCCGCGCAATGCCATCATCAAGCAGTACCAGCGCATGTTTGAGTTCGAGAACGTGAAGCTGCGCTTCTCTGACGGCTCACTGCACGCCATTGCCAAGGAAGCGATGCAACGCAAGGTGGGCGCCCGCGGCCTGCGTATGATCCTGGAAGAGTTGATGCTCGACCTGATGTACCACCTGCCCAGCCAAAAGCGCATAAAAGAGTTCGAAGTCAGCAAAGAAATGGTGGAGCGCCGGGACATCTCCTTGCCGGCTGTGGAGAAACAAGCTAGTTAGCGCCAGGTTTTCCACCATCCCCTGTGCAAATTGGTTACTTTAATACTCAAAAGAAGCCTGCCATGGTGCGGGCTTCTTTGCTTAAATCATTGATTTTACGAGTGTCTACGGGGGTTACAAAAATACTCTCGCCACCGGGGGTTGTCCTACGTGATATTCTTAGCAGTAGAAGGCTGTTAAGCCTCTGACAGCAAAGAAGGTTATTCAGTGACCCAAGGTAAAGAAAAGTTTGAAACTCGCAAGCTCCCGATGATGCCCATACGCGATGTGGTCATCTTCCCGCACATGATGACCCCATTCGTGGTAGGACGTGAGTCCAGCGTGCGAGCCCTTGAAGAGGCTCTGGCTTCAGACCGCAAGATCTTTCTGGCCACCCAGCACGATGCCAGCGTGGATGAACCCAAGCCCCACGAAATCTACCAGGTCGGCACCATCGCCAATATCGTCCAGAACCTCAAATTACCAGACGGCAATATCAAGGTGCTGGTCGAAGGTGTCGAGCGCGGCAAGGTGCTGCAACTGGTCAACACGGAAGGCTACTTTGAGGCCACCGTCCGCACCATGAAGTACCTGCCGGAAATGACTCCGGTGATCGAAGCGGCCATCCAGCGCGTACACAGCCTTTGGGACCAGTACACTAAGCTGTGCCAGTCGCTCAGCCAGGAACCCATCGTAAATACCTCAGCCGTGAGTGATCCGGCCAAACTCAGTGATAACATTGCCCAGAACCTGCAGCTCTCGATTGAAGAGAAGCAGGAGTTGCTGGAGATTTTCGACCCGGTTGAGCGCCTGAACCGCATTGCCGACGTTCTGGACATCGAGATTGAAAAGCTGAACATGGATCGCACCATCCAGACGCGCGTGAAGCGCCAGATGGAGCGCGCCCAGAAAGAGTACTACCTCAACGAGAAGATCAAGGCCATTCAGAAAGAACTGGGCCGGGGCGAGAAGAGCGAATTTGACGAGTTGAAGAAGAAGATCGATTCTTCCGGCATGCCCAAAGATGTTCATGAGAAGGCCATCCAGGAGTTGAAGAAGCTGGAAGCCATGCCGCCCATGTCGGCTGAGTCAACGGTTTCGCGTAATTACCTCGACTGGCTGCTGGCTGTGCCGTGGAAGAAAAAATCGAAGGAGATCCGCAACATCGAGCATGCGGAGAAGATCCTGAACGAAGATCATTATGGCCTGGAAAAAATCAAAGACCGCATCCTGGAATTTCTGGCGGTGCGGCAGTTGGTGAAGAATCCCAAAGGCTCGATCCTGTGCTTTGTCGGACCTCCGGGCGTAGGCAAGACCTCGCTGGGAATGTCGATTGCCAAGGCAACGGGAAGAAAGTTTGTAAGGCTGTCACTGGGTGGCGTGCGCGATGAAGCCGAAATCCGCGGACACCGGCGCACCTACATCGGCGCCCTGCCCGGACAGATCATCCAGATGATGAAGAAAGCCGGAACCAAAAACCCGGTCTTCATGCTCGACGAAGTCGACAAGATGGCTTCCGATTTCCGGGGCGACCCGGCGGCGGCCCTGCTCGAAGTGCTTGATCCCGAGCAGAACTGGATGTTCCAGGATCATTACCTCGACGTGGAATACGACCTTTCGCAGGTGTTCTTCGTGGCTACCGCCAACGTGCTGCACAGCATTCCTCCGGCCCTGCAGGATCGCATGGAAGTGCTGCGGCTGCATGGCTATACCGAACTCGAAAAGGTCGAGATTGCCAGGCAGTTCCTGGTGCGCAAGCAGCGCGAAGCCACGGGGCTGAGCGAGAACCAGATCAAGTTCAACGATGATGCCATTACCGAAATCATCCGTTCGTATACCCGCGAAGCCGGTGTGCGCAACCTGGAACGCGAGATCGGGAATATCTGCCGCAAAGTCGCCCGTAAGGTCGTGAAAGAGGGCCAGACATACGGCATCACCCTCACCGGCGAGAACGTGGGCGAGTTCCTGGGTGTAACCAAGTTCCGTGACACGCTGGCGCACGAGAAGAGCGAAGTCGGTCTGGTGACCGGCCTGGCATGGACCGAAGTAGGCGGCTCGATTTTGAGCACCGAAGTAGCGATTGTTGATGGCAAAGGCAAGCTGACCCTGACCGGCAAGCTGGGCGATGTAATGCAGGAATCAGCTCAGGCGGCCATGTCTTACGTAAGATCGCGCGCCGCCAGACTGGGCGTAAGCCGGGACTTCTACCGCAATGTAGACATTCACATCCATGTGCCTGAAGGCGCCATTCCCAAAGACGGCCCCTCGGCAGGCATTACCATGGCCACGGCGATTTCCAGCGCGCTGAGCAAGATTCCGGTGCGCCGTGACATTGCCATGACCGGTGAAATCACCCTGCGGGGCAAGGTGCTTCCCATTGGAGGTCTGAAAGAAAAGCTGCTGGCTGCATTGCGCGCCGGGATCACCGAAGCCATCATTCCCAAAGAGAATGAGAAAGACCTGCCCGAAGTTCCGGAGAACATCCGCAACCACATGAAGGTTCATCTGGTCGAAAACATGGACCAGGTGCTGAAGATCGCCCTGGAGAGACCGCTGCCTGATTTTCCGGCAGAGGCTTCAGAGACGCTGCCTGCGGTTCCACCGAGCCCGGAAGGCCCGATCTCGCAGCAGTACCTGTAAGATTCATCTCAGTTCAAAAGGCCTGCCCGAGTGGCAGGCCTTTTTATCTTGTCCCCTCGGAATGATCTCTGTTTACACATCAAACTCCACACCCAAACTTGATGGAAATGGGCCAGTGTATTGAAGTTGACCGGCATCGCCTGGCGCACGGCGGAGATTTTTTTGCGCCAGCAGCGGCTTCAGATGCCGGGAATCTGCACCTGATTCACATATTGGCCGAAGCAGGTGTGCAACCCATAGCCCCAGTGCATGTAGACATAAGCAGGACGCCCAATGCGGAATTCGTGCGGCGAATCCACTACCCGTTCATCAAACATTGCCTTATAAGTCATTTCATCCCACCAGGCGAGGTTAAAAATCTCTTATGTGTTGATTCCGGGCATGGCTGATTTGCTAGTCTATTCAAGAGCGAATGCTCGACCGAGTTCCTGCCGCTGTAATCTGGAGTAGGGGCTCTTTGAGTCTCCACATGAAGCCCATTCACGCCAAATTCCTGATTGCCGCCGGTGACACCCGGCTCTTCCCTGCTGAAGGCCCGCCGGAGTTTGCCTTTTTAGGACGCTCCAACGTAGGTAAATCGAGCCTCATCAATTCCCTGCTGGGCCAGAAGCTGGCGCATGTAAGCTCCACTCCAGGCAGGACGCGCACCATCAACTTCATCGGCCTCTATGCCAAGCCCAACCAGCATGATCCGGAATTGATGCTGGTAGACCTGCCAGGATATGGCTACGCCAAAATCTCAAGAGAAATTTCCGCAGAGTGGCCCAAATTCATCGAGCCCTATCTGAAGGAGCGGCAAACACTGCAGTTGGCAATTGTCCTGATTGATGCCAATGTGCCTCCACAGGCCAGCGACCAGCAATTAATTGAGTTCCTGCAAAGCAGTGGGAGAGACTTTCTGGTGGTCGGCACCAAGAGCGACAAACTCTCCGGCAACAAACTGCGTAATGCCCTGAATCTTCTCTCCCGCGAGCATGGCATCGCCAATATCCTGGCCTATTCCGCAAAAACAGGAGCAGGCCGCGATGAACTCTGGCGGGAGATACGGGAGCGCGCCGCCAGATAGACCATGGACCCATTCGCCCGCAAGATGATCCGCAGTTCGTTGATTTATGGCGCAGTGCTGGTCCTGATGTTCGCCGTGTTGACCGTTGTCTATTTCCATCTGAGGCCACTTTGCAGCGATGAAACTCTTTCCCAGATCAACAGCCCTGATAAGCAGTGGACTGCAGCCATCCTGCAGCGACGCTGTGGTGAGGAAGCGCCGTTCTCTACACATGTGAACTTGCGTCCGGTGCAGGAAGCAATCCGGCGCGGGTTCTTCACCGGCGAGGCCAGTGATGGCGAAATCTTCAGAATTGAGCAGGACGCCCGTTCAGCCGGGATTACAGTCCAATGGACAGCACCCGGCCGGGTGGTCATCGGATGCTCTCATTGCCAGATAGCTTTCCTGCAGCAGAAATCAGAACACTGGCGCGGAATCACAATCTCCTACTTCCTGGAACAGTAGAAAACCACGAGTAAAGTAGCTTGTAGCTTTTGGCTTTTTTGGCTTCTTTGGCTTTTTTAGCTTTTACTCTTGGCCTTAGTTTTATCTGTGTGAATCAGTCCAATCAGTGTCATCTGTGTTGAGGTTTTGTTATCTTCGCCCGGCCTATCTCCCTGCGGCGTTGGCGCTGCCGTGCTGCCCCAGCCATGCTGCCAGGTTGGTTTGCTGGTGTTCACGGAAGCTGATGCAGGAATCAATGCGCTCCACGGCCTGCTTCAAGGCGCGCTCGGAGGAAGGCACCTTGTGCTCGCTGAAGAAGCGCTGCACATCGTCACGAGCTTCTGCGCTGCAAAAATTCTGGGTGCCGCTCACAATGGTGATTCCGCTGGACATGGTGATCTTCTTCTCCACATCGTCCCAGTGCTGCTTGATCCATGGCCATGCGGTCTCCTGGGAGTCAGCATTCATCAGTACTGAAGAGACCATGAATGGCGCATCCTGATTTCGGATTTCCGGAGAAACACTGAGTTGTAACAGACGTTGTACCAGTTGCGGATCGCGAAATTCACTCATCGAGGAATCCACGTTGTAGTACTGCTCAGGCGAGCGCGCACTCTGCCTGGCTGCAAGGTATTGATCGAACAGTTCAGCATTGCCGTAACGCGCGGCTACCTGCAGCACTTGTTTGGCAAGAGTGGCGTCTACGCTATGGAAATCCTGCAGGTATTGCTGTGCCAGCCGGGTGGATTCGCGGATGGTCTCCGGGTCTTCGCCGATCATGCCCAGGATGTCGACCAGATCGGACCTGAGGGTGTGCATGTCTTCGCTTTCGCCGGGAGCAGGTGTCCACCCTATCTTCGCCATCATCGGCCGGAAAGTTGAACGAATCCATGCATGAAAAGTATCCCGGTCAGCAGAGGTCAGGAGATACCTGTTGATGGAGCGCAATGTAGGAACATAACTCTCCATCACGGCGCGTTCCTGGTCTGAGCTGAGGGCTGCTACCAGATCGAGGAAGGCGGCGATATTCTCCTGGCCGGAGCGCATGAGCGCAGATTGATCCGTCAGCAATGACATGCGCTCAGCGGTGCTCAGATGATCCGTGAGAACCGTGCTCAGGTTTTTCAGCATATCGCCGTCATATTGGGTGCGGTAATAACCAACCGCATTGGCATTGGTCATGACCCATTGCGAACAGCCGGGCAGCGATATCGTCTGCTGGCGCTCGCTGAAAATCTGGCAGAAGGGCCTGCTGCTGGAAGACTTGAGACAGACTGGAATCATCCACTGTTCGGTTCCGGCAGGGCCTGAATGAGCCCTGGCAATGAAGCGTTGCTGCGAGGCGGTGATCTCAGTCTTAGGCTGAGGTTTGGCGGGAACGCGACTGCGGCGTCCTTTGCGCCGCACCGGCCGCTCGGCGGTTGCCGGTGGAGTTACGCATTTCATGCTTACCTTGATCAGCGGCACTCCCGGCTGGTTCACAAAAGCGGGCATGATACGGTCGATCGGACGTCCGGAAGCCAGGGCCAGCGTTCCCCAGAAATCTTCGGCAGCGGCATTGCTGTATTGAAACTTTCGCAGATAGCCATTGACTCCGCGGCGAAACACATCCGGACTCACGTAAGCCTCTATCATCCTGAGAACTGCGGCCGCTTTTTCATAGGAAATAGGATCAAAGAGTTCGTTGATCTCGTCCGGAGTATCGGCTTTGGCGCGAATAGGATGTGTATTGCGCAGCGAATCCAGCATGACCGCGCTGTTAGTCTCTTTGACTGCGTCCAGCGTGGCATTCCATTCAGGATGCAGGGCCTGCGAAGGTTTGAGGGCCATCCAGGTGGCAAAACCTTCATTGAGCCAGATATTGTCCCACCACTTCATGGTGACCAGGTCGCCAAACCATTGGTGAGCCATCTCATGGGCAAGCACCTCGAAGACCTGCTGGTGAGAGTCTACCGAAGAGTTCTTATCGTCGATAAAGAGCAATGACTCGCGGTAGAAGATTGCGCCAGTGTTCTCCATGGCGCCCGCTTCAAAGTCGGGCACGCCCAGTATGTCCAGCTTCTCAAATGGATATTTGATTCCGTAATACTGGTCATAATATTTGAGGATCTCTTCTGCATAGCGCAGGGCTATAGCGCCCAGCGGCTTTTTGTCAGGCGTGCCGCACACCCGAATGGGAATGCCGTCTGATTCACCGTCATTGCACTGAAAATCGCCTACCGCCATGGCTACCAGATAGGTGGACATGCGTTTTGTCGTGGAGAATTTCAGGGTGTGCTGGTCTTCACCGGGGCCGGGGGTGTCGGAAACGATGCGGCCATTCGAGATGGCGGTATCACCTTTGTTTACGATCAGCGTGATATCAAAAATAGATTTCAGGGCAGGTTCATCGAAGGAAGGAAAGGCGCGGCGGGCATCGGTCGCTTCAAATTGAGAGGTCGCGTAGTTGCGCAGCTTCGTTTTCGCGAGATAAAAGCCCCGCAGCTTGTCATTGAGGGTTCCCGTGAACTGAATCTGAATGCTTGCAGTCCCGGCGGCAAGCTGTGCGGGCACTGTCAGCGTGGCCTGCTCTTTTTCCGGGGTCAGACGTACCTGGGCTTTCTGAGCATTACCGTTCTGGGTAATGCTTATGTCCTGAAGTTCAAGTTCAATTGCGTTCAGGGTGATGGAAGTGGCAGGCTGTGCAATCCTTACGTCGATCGTCTCCTGTCCTGCAAACGTGGCCTTCTGCAAGTCCGGAGTAAAGCTGAGACTGTAGTGTTCAGGCACAACATTTCCCGGCAGGCGTTGGGCGACGGCCATGAAAGGTATGAATAAAAAGATAGCTGCAACAAGCTTCTTCAAATGATTACTCCTCTGTTAAGGAATAGAACAATTTTGTTTTCTTGCGAAGATTCGATCTCCGCCCCCCATTCGCCGCCAGCTTTTCATGCGCCTTGCCCCTCTAAGTTTCAGGTTCGGCATAACTCAACGATCCTGAAGGTCAAAAACGCTTTGTTATTCAATACACAGGAATATTTTTCTTCCTCTGCGTCCTTTGCGTCCTCTGCGGTTAAAAGGTTTTGGCTCGGCTAGGCTGTGCTGCTCCACGCGTGCTGACCAGCAATAATAACTTTCGAACACCGGTTCCAGGCAAACCAATAGGGAATTTCCCTGTAGTCTTCTACGTCGAAAACCGCAAGATCGGCGTCTTTTCCCGGCTCAATGCTTCCCTTGCGGCCCTGCAGGCGCAGAGCGCAGGCAGCATTGATGGTGCAGGCCGCTATCGCTTCTTCAGGACTCATCTTCATGTGCGTACAGGCCAGGGACATGACAAAGGGCATGCTGAGCGTGGGTGATGTCCCTGGATTATAGTCAGTAGCCAAAGCTACGGCGACACCCGAATCGATCAGGTGGCGCGCGTCAGGATAGCCGCCGTGGCCGAGAAAGTAGTTTGCTCCGGGCAGAAGCGTGGCTACCGTCTCGTTTCCTGCTAAAGCGGTGATTTCTTCCGGCGCTACACAATCCATGTGATCCAGCGAAGCAGGCTGAAATGAAAGCAGTGTCTCCAGTTTGGACGCTGTAAACTGGCAGACGTGAGCACGGGTATCCAGACCGTGCTGCCGGGCAGCGGCAAAAACTTTCTCCGATTGCGCCAGCGTAAATGCGCCCCGTTCGCAGAAGACATCCACAAAGCTGGCCAGTTTGGCCCTTGCTGCTTTCGGGATTATGTCGTTGCAGACCGTTTCAATATATTGGTCGTCTTTGCCGGCAAACTCGGGCGGGACCACATGGGCGGCCAGCAAAGTTGCCGCAACCGTCCCTGGCCATTGCGCGGCCGCATCATGAATTGCCTGCAAAGATTTGATTTCGTCTTTTGAACTCAATCCGTATCCTGATTTGGCTTCCACCGTTGTCGTGCCGTGGGCCATCATGTTGTTCAGCGCCCGCAGGACTTCTTTTGAAAGCTCCAGGCATGTTGCTTTTCTCACAGCAGCAACGCTGGAGCGGATGCCTCCACCGGCAGCGGCAATCTCCTGGTAGGAAGCGCCTGCAATCCTCTTTGCAAAATCCACCAGCCGGGGTGCGGCAAAGACCGGATGCGTGTGCGAGTCGACCAATCCCGGAAGAGCAACTCTGCCCTGGCAATCGATCTCGCATAGCTTGCGCTTGTGTCTCTTCAGCCACGGATCGCGCAGGATCTCACGCTGCCGTCCGGCAGCCACGATCTTGCCTCCCGCGCAGAGCACGGCCGCATCGGTAATTATTCCAATTTCTTTGAGAGCGTTTCCACGGCGAGGAGAGGAACCTCCGCGTACAGTCACAAGTTGGCCGATATTGGCCAGCAGAAGGTAGGGAGATTGGGTAATTGGTGACTTGTGATTTGTAATTTTCTTGCTTCCTTTGCGCCCTTTGCGGTTGAAAAGGCTTGGATGTGTCGCCTCGCTGCCCTGTGCTTATCGCATTTGCAACTACAAATCTTTTTGCATTGGAATCTTGATCGCCTTCCGTTCGGCAAAATCTTCTGCCTCTTCGTAGCCCGCATCCACATGCCGCGCTACACCAATACCCGGATCATTGGTCAGTACGCGTTCAATGCGGCGGGCCATCATGTCAGTGCCGTCGGCCACCGTGACCTGCCCGGCATGCAATGAATATCCAATGCCGACGCCCCCACCATTGTGGACCGAGACCCAGCTTGCGCCGCTGGCGGTATTCAGCAATGCATTGAGAATGGGCCAGTCGGCAACGGCATCACTACCATCCTTCATGCTCTCAGTCTCGCGGAAGGGCGAAGCCACGGAGCCGCAATCGAGATGGTCACGGCCAATCACGATGGGTGCTTTGATTTTGCCCTGCCGCACCAGATCATTGATGGCCAGGCCAAACTGCGCGCGCTCCCCATAGCCCAGCCAGCAGATGCGCGCCGGCAGTCCCTGAAACTTGATGCGCTTGCGGGCCAGGTTGATCCAGCGGCTGAGAATGCGATTCTGGGGAAAGAGTTCCAGCACCAGGTTGTCAGTGATGGCAATATCGGCAGGATCACCGGAGAGCGCTACCCAGCGGAAAGGTCCGCGTCCTTCGCAGAAGAGCGGACGGATATATGCGGGAACAAAGCCGGGGAAATCATAGGCATTCTTCACCCCGTGCTCAAAGGCAAAGGTGCGGATGTTGTTGCCGTAATCGAAGGTCACGCTACCCATCTGCTGCAGGCGCAGCATGCCTTCCACGTGGCGGGCCATGGAATCAAGCGAGCGCTGCACGTAACCTTTGGGATCGCGCTGGCGCAACTCCAGCGCTTCAGCCAGAGAGAGGCCGCTGGGCACGTAACCATTGAGAGGATCGTGCGCCGAGGTCTGATCCGTCAAAACATCAGGCAGGACACCGCGTTCGGCCAGCTCCGGAATTACATCGGCACAGTTGCCAATCAGGCCGACGGAAATTGCTTCTTTCTTGCGGACCGCATTTTTGAGAATGCGCAACGCCTCATCCAACGTATTGACCATGAAATCGCAATAGCCGGTCTTCAGTCGCTTCTTGATGCGTTCAGCATCTACATCAATTCCCAGGAAACAGGCTCCGTTCATGGTAGCGGCCAGCGGCTGAGCGCCACCCATACCGCCCATGCCTCCGCTCACCACCAGCTTGCCTGAGAGGTCGCCGCCCAGATGCTTTTCTGCGGCAGCGGCGAAGGTTTCAAATGTCCCCTGTACAATTCCCTGCGAGCCGATGTAGATCCACGAGCCGGCAGTCATCTGGCCATACATCATCAACCCGGCGCGCTCCAGTTCGTTGAACTTCTCCCAGTTCGACCAGTGGCCCACCAGGTTAGAGTTGGCAATCAGGACACGCGGCGCATAATCATGCGTTTTAAAAATACCCACCGGTTTGCCGGATTGCACCAGCAGCGTCTCATCAGAATCCAGAGACTTAAGCGAGGCGATGATAGCGTCAAGGCATTGCTGGTTGCGGGCGGCCTTTCCCGTACCTCCGTAGACCACCAGATCGCGCGGACGCTCACCCACCTCTTCATCGAGGTTGTTCATGAGCATGCGCATGGCGGCTTCCTGCGCCCATCCTTTGCAGCTCAGTTCAGTTCCACGAGGAGCTTTCAGCGGCGGAAGAAAGGTGGTCTGGACATCAGTTTCCACGGGCATGAACAAATGGTATCAGCAACAATTCCGTCAAGCTAGCGGGGAAATAATGCGTGAATGACGCGAATCAAAGTGTATTTGCGCAAATCAGATGATTGGCTAAATGGGTAAGTTGGTAAATGAGTAAATGGGCTTTTAGCTTTTGGCTCTTGGCTCTTGGTTTTTCTTTTTAGGCTTTTGCTTTTACCCTTCAGCTTTATCTGTGTGAATCAGTCCAATCAGTGTCATCTGTGTTGAGGTTTATCTTGCCTAAGCCGTTCATCAGCGTCATCAGCGGAGGCTTTGGTCTTGTTTCCTTTGCGCCCTTCGCGTCCTTTTCAGCTTTTGGTTTTTGACCTGAGTTTTATCTGTGGAAATCTGTTCCATCAGTGTCATCTGTGTTGAGGTTTATCTTGCGTGAATCAGCGTCATCAGCGGTAAGGTTTTTACGGCGGCGGGGATCCTGCGGCCCCGCCGCCGTTTGAGTCCGATTCTCCCCTCTTCCAGAGTTATCTTAAAGAACCGGACTCAAGCCTTAGTTGTCTTTATGATGTCCGCTGGACCCCGATTTGGGCTCAGACGAACCGCCGTGATTTCCTCCACTAGCTTTTCCGCCACCGCCGGAAGGCGCACTGCGCGGCTCTGAATGAGGCGCAGGCGGCGCTGACCTGGTGGGCGGCTCCATGCGCGGCGCAGGCGCCGGTGATGGAGATGGCGGCGTGTACCGTGGCTCGCTCCTGGGAGCAGGAGTTGGAGGCATGGACCGCTCATTATTACCTGTCCGTGGCCGCACAATGGGCGGCTCAATCGTCAATGGCGGCTTAGCACCATCAGACGAGCTGCGAGGTGTGCTGCTTCCGCCTGCTGTTGGAAATCTATTCCATTCCGGAGACGTCTGATTCGTACGGTCATTGTGTCGCGGCGGTTCAGGTGCCGGTGAACCATTCCGCGCTGGCGGTGCGGGTTCCATCGGCATTGACTTGGGGGCGGATGCGCTGCCATCCTGTCCTTGGCCATGCTGTGGGAACCTGTGCCATTCATTGTTGTTGCTTTCAGGCTTAGGCGTTTGCGGCATGGGAGCAGGGCCTTCGTTCTGCCCGCTTCTGCCGGAAGCGCCGGGGTGTTCCATGGGCATAGGAGCCGGAGTGGTACTCCCTGATCCTCTTTCTGCCGGAGTAGCAGTCGGCGCAGGTTGGCTCCCCTGATTGCGGTTTCCAAATTTACGCCAATCACCGCGATTGCCATTCTGATTCTGGTTGTTGTTTCCGTTGTTCTGACCGGAAGCACCCTGCGGCGCTGAACCTGAGCTCTGCGCTACAGTCGTTTGCGCTTCGCTGCCGGTGAAGCCTCCATCCTGCCGGGGCTTGCCGAAAGTATTCCAGCCTTCATGACCTGCGCTGGAAACGCCCGGCGAAACGCTGACTGGGGGCTTCGCGCCTTCCGGCCTTTCGCTGCCGCGACCAACTTGCTGGCCGCCAACAGTAGTCTGTGCACCCACAGTGGGATTCAGCCCTGTTCCGGCATTGCCGCGATTACCACTGGGGCCAATTCGCTGGCCGTCGGTAGTCGTCTGCGCTCCCACGGTGGTCTGCGCGCCTTCACCATGCGCGCGAATTACCTCGCGCACCTGGTTCGCCTGCTCCTGAAACGCAGGCGGACCTGCGGGCGGCTGGTTCTTCACGAAGAAGCGATCACTGGTCTTCGGCGTCGCTGTTGAAACCGTGGGAGTGATTCCCCGGTTCGTGGTGAGCAAACTGTCGCGCGTAGGAACCACGGGCAGATTTCCGGCTACAACCTGCGCCTGCTTGAGCGTGCCTTCATCGATGCCTTGCCGCCTGCTGGGCGCCACGCCTCTGCCAAAATCTTCAGCAGAGACAGTGGTGATCCCCTGCCGCACACGCGCATCGGTCATTGCCAGGCGTACATTCGAGATCAGCGGCTCGCGTCCGCGTACTCCATGCAGCGGAGGCACTACCACGTTGTTCACATTGGTAACGTTGGTCACATTGGTCACGTTCACGATATTAGTGACGTGAATGCGGTTGAAGCCGCGTCCATACCACGGATAGAAGTAATCATGCGGGCCGCATGGAATCCATCCAATCGAACCGAAACCCAAGCTTACGTGTGGTCCAAAGCCGATGAACGCAACATAGGCTGGTGCCCACAACGGACGATAGTGGACATGTACCGGCCCAGGCCACCAGTACCAGTAACCTGCACGGACAAACCAGCGGCCATAGTGATAAGGTGCCCAGCCCCACGGCTCGTAGGAGACCCAGGTCCAGCCATAGTAAGGCTCCCACACCCAGCGTCCGTACTGGTACGGAGCCCAGCCGGCCGTCTGATACGGAGCCCAGACCCATCCGTAGCCGGGGATGTCGTCCCAGTGCCCATGAGTATCGAGATCATTCGCACCGGTGTAGTACTGGTTGGTTCTGCGCCAGCCTTCCGCTTCGCGCATCCACTTGTCGCGATCCTTGTTCCAGCGGTCCCAATCATCCGTTCCCGGAGCATCCGCAACCCGGTATTCAGGGTTATCAAGACCGCGGATGGTCATCTGGTGACCTTCTTTGAGGACGGTGCTGCCTTGCGGCGTGGTGATCTCAGCTTCACCTTCGCGCACGATCACATCGGTTTCCGCATCTGAATTGACCTGAATGCGGTAGCGGCCATGCTTCAATGGACGCACGGCCACGTTGGGCGTGTCGATTTCTGTATCGGCTTCGCTTCCCTTGAAGGTAGTGAAATTGGCATAGCCCTGTGATAGCTGTATCTGAATACGGGTGCGCGTAAGGTCGGCAATTCTCATCTGGCTGCGCGCCGATAGCCGCACTACGTCCGCGTAATCCAGTTGTATCTCAGTGCGGGATTTATCGCCGGTAGCCACCTGGTCTCCGCGCACCAGCGGAGTGTTCAGCGTGGTAGATGCCCAGTCACCTGAATCACCGCGCTGCATGGACACCTCTCCATGGATCAGGCTGATGTGGGCCACACCCGGCTCCGGCTGCAGAGCCTGGGATGATGATGGCGGCGCAGGTGTCTGTTGATACTCCTGTGCCTGTATGACGGATATTAAGCTAATCACCGCTAACAAAATCGCTATGAGATTTCCCTTTTTCATAGTCAGCCTCCCTTGACTGACTTTCATCGCTGACGTACATAAAGGCAACTCGCTTGCCATTCCTAAAGCCTTGCATCTACAGGGATTCCAGGGTTGCCGCAGCTGGGGTGGTGGTTTTCGGCCACTGGGAATGGTGGAATTGGGCCGCTTGTGTCTTTTACATCCCGAGCGCAGCGAGGGAGCCCTATGGTCACGAAGATTTCAAAGTATCATTCGGATTCGTGGAAGCTCGATGACCCGATTACCAATTTCCCGATGACCAGATGGCGCGATCTCAAGAAGCTTCTTGGCGCCTATAGGGCTCCCTCGCTGCCGCTCGGGATTCACGAATAATTCAGTCATCCGGCACACCAATTTTTGACAACCGGTACCGCAGCGCATTTCTCGACAGCCCCAGCATTCTGGCGGCCTGGCTCTTGTTGCCGTTGGCGCGGCGCAGGGCCTCGCGAATGATCTCATCTTCCCACTGCTCCAGCGTCATGCCCTCGGGCAACACCGGGGCCGTAGCGGCGGTCTGAGGGCGTGTGCTGCCGGAATCGAGGTGAATATCATCAGTATCGAGAATTGAGCCGGTTGAAAGTGCTACGGCGCGCTCAATCGTGTTCTCAAGCTGGCGCACGTTGCCGGGCCAGTGATAATCCATGAGCACCCGCACGGCTGCGGGTGTGATCTTTTCAATCTCTTTCCCATTGTCACGCGCGAAGCGCAGCAGGAAGTGGCTGACGAGGTCAGGTATATCTTCCTTGTGCTCGCGCAGCGGTGGGATATCGATGGGAACCACGTTCAATCGATAATAAAGATCCTCGCGAAATGTTCCCTGCTCCAGCGCTGCACGCAAATCCTTGTTGGTTGCGGCGACCAGGCGGACATCCACCTTCAACGTCTTCGTCCCGCCCAGCCGCTCGAATTCACGCTCCTGCAGCACGCGCAGGAGCTTTACCTGAATGGGCGCAGGCACGTCTCCGATCTCGTCGAGAAAGAGCGAACCTTTATCGGCCAGTTCAAACTTGCCGGGCTTGCTGGTGGTCGCGCCCGTGAATGCGCCCTTTTCATAACCGAAAAGTTCGCTTTCAAAAAGATTGTCGGGAATTGCCGTGCTGTTGATCTTGATGAATGGCCCTGAAGCCCGGCGTGAATTCTGGTGGATGGCGCGCGCAATCAGGTCTTTGCCTACGCCGCTCTCACCACCCAGCAGCACCGTGGAGTTGGTGGTAGCCACGCGCTCCACAATGCCCAGCACCTCCTGCATTCTGGCGCTGCGGGCGATGATGTTCTGAAAGTGATAGCGCTTGCCCAGCGCCTCTTTCAGGCTGCGATTCTCTTCACGCATGCGCTGAACATCGAGTTCTTTGCTGACCACCAGCTTCATCTCGGCCATGGAGAATGGCTTCAATACAAAGTCGCTGGCCCCTGCTTTCATCGCTTCCACGGCGGTTTCTACGCTGCCATAAGCGGTCATTACGATGACCGGTACCGAGGCATTCAGGCGCTTGGCTTCATGCAGAAATTCCAGGCCGTTCATCCCCGGCAGCTTCAAATCAGTCACGATCAGGTCTACGGGATCGCGGCGCAAACACTTCAATCCTGTTTCCGCATCCGGAGCTATAGATACAGTGTGGCCGTCCTCTCCGAGGCTGATTTCCAGGAGACGGCGCATTCTGGGTTCGTCCTCAACGATCAAGATGCTGGGCATAAGAGTTGTTTTAATGCACGTCTGCTTCCATTTCAGGTTGCACTTGCGGAAAGACAATCTGGAAGCAGGCGCCATGACCGGGCTCGCTGGTCACCCGAACTGTGCCGCCATGCGCATCGACGATTTTGGTCACAATCGCCAGCCCCAGACCTACTCCACTTTTTTTGGTAGTAACAAATGGATTGAAAATCTGCTCTTTCATCTCCGGTGGAATTCCTGGGCCGGTGTCCTCGATCTCCACGACCACTCCGCGCCGCTCCTCTCCGCCATCCGTACGAATCCTGAGGATCAGGGTTCCGCCCTTTTCCCCCATGGCCTGGCAGGCATTCAATACGAGATTATTGAAAACCTGCTCGCAAAGCTCTTCATCCACCATGGCGGCCGGCAGATCAGGAGAATAATCACGCTGGATATCGATCCCATTTGTTACCCCCTGCTCGGCCAGAGACTTCAACGACCGCTCAATTAGAGCGGGCAGTTGCTGCGGACGAAGCTCCAGCTGCGATGGACGGGCAAAATCCATGAAGCGGCTGACCAGCGCGCTCAGCCGGTTTACTTCAGTATAGATATAGCTGGAGAGCTCTTTGGCCAGGGCGTCCGCAGCGCCCAATTTTTGATTGAGAATCTCTGCTGAACCTTTAATCACGCCCAGAGGATTGCGAATCTCGTGCGCTAACCCGGCGGCAAGCTGGCCCAGCGCAGCCAGGCGCTCGGCGCGCCGCGCTTCATCCTGCGTCTTCTTGAGTACCCGGTTGGTCTCGCTCAGATTTTCGGCCAGCAACTGGTAGCGCTGGCTCTGTCCGCGGTACTCCATCACGAAGCGGTTGACGATCATGGCTACCAGGAAAAAGAAAACAATGTGAAGCATCAACTCTCCGCGCCCTTCAGGCGTGAGTTCAAATTGCTTCAGAGCTGGTATCAGATAAGAGCAGTAGGCAGCCGAGGAAAGTGCTGTCCAGATCAGCGTGCCAATCGGGCCAAAATACATAGCTGCCGTGGTGACTGGAAGGTAATAGATGGGGTAATAGCTGCTGTTGATGCCAACATCACTGGTATGAATCATCAAAATGGTGGCCAGTACGATCTTGATGACCACCGAAAGCAGCGGCCCTTCGCGCGGCACTCTGCGAATGAAAGGCGACTCTAGGAACTGAAACGCTCCAATGAACAACAGAATGATCTGTTTGTGAACCTCACGCACGGGGGGCAGCAGGGCCAGGCTGCCTAGAAACAGCAGCCAGATCAGGTCAAGCCATCGCGGAGTGGCGCGTTCCTCGCCCGTCATAGGAGTAATGCAATGAATGTAGCATAACTCTCCCAAGTCTTATCTCAGTGTTGGAAATGACCTCAATACAAATTAAAATTGACTTCAAGCACGAGTTCCACGATTACCGGTTGGCCATTCTTGAGTCCCGGGTTGAACCGCCAGCTACGCACCGCTTCGGCCGCTTTTTCATCCAGCCCCAATCCCAGGGGACGTGCCACCTTCACGCTGGTTACATTGCCTTCCCGATCTACGATGACCGTATAAATGCCGGTGCCCATGTATTTCGCCTGTTTGGCCTCAGCATCGTATTCGGGATCAGGCGTGAGAATTGGTACGGGCGCGACTACACCGTTACCCACGTGCAGCACCTCGTTTTCTTTGAGCGGTATGCCGGAATCGCCTTTCGGCTTTTTCTGTGGCTTTGGAAAGAAGTCCCGCCAGAGTTCCGAGTCAGGATGCGCCAAGACGGAGTCAAAGGGGGTTAAAACATTGTCAATCGCCGCCTGGACCGCTGCCGCATCCTGTGTTGGCAGCATTGATATTTCGATTGAAACCTGCTGCCCATCGAGGAGGTCTTTGTAAGTCTTCGAGTGCTTGTCTACCTCGCTGCCCACATCCCGGAACTTACGTTTGTTCGCATCATAACGGAGATAAACCCGCTGGGCGGCAATATTGATGACGTTGCCCGTGTGATGAATGTTCTTTACCTGAATTTCCTCGCACAACGTCCATGCTCCGGTTGCGCCACCCGCCACTAGCTTGCCCTCGGCATCAAACTGGAGCGTGGCGCCGCAATAGGGCTTCGGCAGGCTGAATTTCTTGTCTCGATAAGCAGACGCCAGGCGCTGGTCTAAATCGTCCGTCTGAAACGCCACAGTGGGAATTGAGGCAACACAGCTCATCACAGCCAAAGCGCACCACTTTTGGAGTGTTTTCATGGTGGTTGATACTCCTGTCTAATATCCCGTGCAGAACTGGAAATGCATAGGGTCCTTGTATTGCGCCATATTTCCCCCTCATCTTCACCTTGCGCAGCTTATCCATTTCGTAGTGAGAAATCCATCAGAAACGTTTCCCCATGACATAGAATGTCTGCTCATGAATTCCACGTACAGCAGCAGGCTTGCGGATATTGTGCTGCCGGATTGCGATGACCGGCAGACTCGGCTTGGATCTTTATGGGCCAATAATCCGGTGGTGCTGGTATTCCTGCGGCACTACGGTTGAATTTTCTGCCGGGAGCACGTCGCGCAGTTGCGCGAGCACGAACAGGAATTCCGCAATGCAGGCGCCAGCCTGGCCGCTGTTGGTTTAGGTGGACGCACCTATGCCTGTGCCTTCCGTGAAGAAACGGGCATCAATTTTCCGCTGCTGATTGACCATAATCGTGAAGCTTACCAGGCAGTGGAGTTGAAGAAAGCTTCACTGCTGCATCTGCTGCGCCGCGATAACATGGCGGCACGCAAACGGGCCAAAGCCGGCGGACACCGCCAGCATAAGCTGGGCAAAGATCCCCTGCAGCTTGGAGGAACATTTGTGTTCGGTCCGGGCAATGTGGATCATTTCGTTCACATCAGCGAGACCTTCGGCGATAACAGCACACCGGAACAGATCCTGAAAGCGCTCGCAGATAAAACAAACGCAAGCGCAAAGGGTCGCTAGAAAAATGGGTAAATGAGTAAATGGGTAAGTTTGCTCTTGGCTTTTAGCTCTTGGCTTTTAGCTCTTGGCTTTTAGCTCTTGGCTTTTAGCTTTTGGCTTTAGCTTTTGCCCTGCTTTTTATCTGTGTCAATCAGTTGAATCAGTGTCATCTGTGTTGAGGTTTTATTCGTGTAAGTTCGCGTTCTTCGCGTCATTCGCGACTTTTTCTTTTCGGTGCGGGTTAATTCACCCGTTTATCCAACAACGTGCGAATCTTGGCGCCAAGCACCTGGAAGGTAAAGGGCTTTTGCAGGAAGCAGGTGGTTTCCAGATAGATGCCGTGGCGAATCACGGCATCATCCGCATATCCGGAAATCAGGACAACATTGGTTTGCGGGCGGGTCTTGCGGATGTGATCAACCAGGCCGCGGCCATTGACTTTGGGCATTACGATGTCTGAGATAAGCAGTTCGATCTCGCCGCTGAAGCCATCGCTGATCTCGATGGCTTCTTTGCCGTTGCGGGCCTTCAATACTTTATAGCCACAGCTCTCGAGATACTCGGCGGTGGCGTGACGGAGATCGTCTTCATCGTCCACCAGCAGGATTGTCTCGTGTCCTTCAAAATCAATGTGCCGGCGTTCTACAGGCTGGGAGGTCTTCAGCCTGGTATTCATGGCCAGCGGCAGAAAGATGTTAAAGGTACTGCCGTTGCCCGGCTCTGACGAAACATGGATATATCCGCCACTCTGTTTCACGATCCCATAGACGGTGGAGAGTCCCAGCCCCGTGCCGGTCTTTTTAGTCGTAAAAAATGGCTCGAAGATGCGCGACTGGATATCGGAATCCATGCCTGTCCCTGTGTCTCTCACCGAGAGCAGAACGTAATCTCCGGCGGGCAGATCGGAGGAATGGGTCATGCACCGGTGGTTTTCGACCTTGATGGCCAGAACACCGCCATCGGGCATGGCATCGCGCGCATTGGCGGTGAGGTTGAACACCACCTGCTCAAGCTGTCCCTGGTCTGCTTTGACCAGTCCCAGATTTTCCTGGGCATGAATCATGACCTGAATCTCTGCGCCGGCCAGACAGTGCACCATGCTGTTCACTTCCGTGACCACGACGCCTAAATCCAGGAGTTTGGGCGACATCACCTGCCTGCGTCCAAATGCCAGAAGCTGTTTGGTGAGCAGTGCGGCCTTCTCGATTGCCGCCAATATCTTGTCAGCCCTGGTCTTCTGGCTGGAGTCGACGGCATTGAGCTGGAGCAGTTCGGCATAGCCGCTGATGATGCCGAGAATATTGTTGAAATCATGGGCTACGCCACCCGCAAGGCGGCCCACCGCTTCCATCTTCTGCGACTGGCGCAACTGCTCTTCCAGGTTCTGCTGCTCGGTAATATCGCGAAGAACGATGAGGTGGCGTTCCGGAAGGATGTTGGTATTGAAAGCGCAATCCACGAGGCGCTTGGCGCCATCATCACGCCTGATCCAGAATTTCGTGCGTCCGCTGCGAGTCTGGAAAAGATTGTGCCACTCGGCTTCGGTTTCCGGATCAACAAATCGCAACAGCGTGCTGCCAATCAGTTCCTCGCGAGAGACACCCATAATTCCAGCCGCAGCGGAGTTCACCTCCAGGCAGATCAAGCCATCCCCGGAGATGATGATTCCATCCAGGGTGTTCTCGAAGATAGCGCGCACCGTGGCTTCGCTTTGCCGTAATGCCTCCTGCGATTGTTTGCGCTCGTAGGCATAGCGGATGGAGCGGACGAGAAGCCGGGCATCGAACGAGCCTTTGACCAGGTAGTCTTGCGCGCCTTCGCGGACAGTTCTCACCGCCAACTCTTCATCATCAGAGCTGCTCAATACCAGGATGGCGGTTTTCGAGGCGACCGGAAGAATGCTGGAGAATGTCTCGTAGCCGGAGCTGTCCTCAAGATTGAGGTCCAGCAGGATCACATCAAATTGAACGGCCTTGATGAGTTGAATTGCCTGATCCAGGCGCGGGACGTGCCTGCACCGCAGCGAGTCGGAGTGACCTTTCAGCAGTCCGGAAACGAGGCGTGCATCCACAGGATTGTCCTCGATCAGGAGCAGGTCCAGCAGTTTGATCTGCTGCTGCTCCATTACCAGGCTGGTCATCTCGTTCATCTACTGGATCACCTCTGCTCAGATTACCGGGTTGTCGCCGTCGACCATCTCATGCAACGCGGGCAGGAGCCGTGCGATCTCCGCTCTTAACCGGACAAGCGCCTGTTTGGCCCCCTCCAGCCTCTTGTTCTTTCCCATTTCCTCCAGCATGGCGGCAATGGGCGCCGCTTGGCTGGCCGAAAACTGCAACAACGACCCTTTCAGCTTATGGCTGGACTTCTGGAGGTCAGCAAACGAGCCTTGCTCAATCGCGGCCTCAATGCTGTCCAGGAGCGCCGGGGACTGCTCCGCAAAAAGGTCTACCAGATCACGCAGCAATTCCATGTCGCGGTTCACTCTTTCCCAGAGCGCCGCTGAATCGAAAGTTTCAGTTTTCAAGCCGTCAGAACTCGCATCGTACAGCCGCATCCCGGAATAAAACGACTGCTGGCCGGCTGGCACATAATCTTCTGGTTTCAAAGCCTTGTCCCTCTCTTGATGAGCACTGGTCAGGAAAGGTCTTCAACGTCGACGAAAAAGACCTGCTCCTTAAATCGGCCCACGAGGGCAAAACCTTACAAAAATCCACCCTTGCCTCGGCTGGCGATCAGAACAGGGTTATTTTCACCCAAATGAGGTATTTAAGTACAAGATTAACAAAATTAATGTTACGCGGGTACTGATTAGTTAACGGGAGAGGGAGGAAAGATTAGCAGATTTATAACTACGCAAGCGAGCACGCTACGCCCATGGGCAAGAAGTTTGCCCTCATCCATACTGAAATCATCGCCTTACTTTTTCTTCCGAGCCGTCTTCTTGCTTGCTTTAGTGGTTTTAGTGGTTTTAACGACTTTTGCGGCCTTCTTCCCTTTGCTGGATTTTTTGCTCTTCTTGCCTGAGGGTTGAACTACTGCATCTGTGATTTGAGAGTTCACTGCTGTTGGAAACGCCATGATTCTCCTTTTCGCGCAGAAACCGCTCAATTGTAATGCATAAGTCAAATTCCACTTTACAGGGCATCGGAGCTAACCAGGGATGACGAAGTTAAATTCGAGAGCGACCGGTGGAATGTCGTCATTTGGATCGGCATCATACGAGACACAGAAACATTTCGATGTCCCGGCTAGAAAGAACATCAAAGACAAGATCAGTTTGCGAAAAATGCCCGACATTCCTGAATGTACCGCCACGCGCCGCCCCCCACTAAAACCGCCGGTACATATTGTTCAGTAATTCAAAGAGAGGCAGATTCTCAAACGTGCCGCAAGATGTTAGAATGACGCCAGTTATGACTAACTCAAGCGGGAGTAACTCAGTGGTAGAGTCACGGCTTCCCAAGCCGTTGGTCGCGGGTTCGATCCCCGTCTCCCGCTCCATTCACGTTAATTTTTAATCCAAACTTATTTAGGATTGGCTGCGCCCTGCGAACCTGAGGGAGCAGGTGGAGTCTGTCCGGCTTGAGCGGCACGTCCGGATTCACCTTGCGGCCCGGAGCTGAAACCAGCAGATGGGTTCACCCCCTGCATGCCTGGACCAACGCTGGCTGGAGGCTGATCCATAGGCCCTTCCACAGTGCCCATGGCGCGATTGGTTTCAACAACGTTTGCGGCGCTGGGACTCTGTCCAATCTGGTTCCCTGCCATGAAGGGCGCGGGATTCAGGTTCTGCGAAACCACCGGAGCATTGGCCTGTTTATACGGGGTGCTGGCTTTAAGAGCCGCGCCCCCATTGGCTTGGGGATCCGTCTGCAAATGGGACGACCAGTTGTAATCCTGCGGCGTAGCCGCAGAGGATGAGCTGGTGTCGCCGCCAAGGTTGTGTCCGGCGCCGGTCCTGTCATTGCCGGAACAGCCGATGAAGAGTAATAAAAGAAGTGTTGCGAATACGATATGAAAATTTTTCACGAACCCTCTCCTCTTGGCAACAGAATTTCTATTTTACTATGAGGGTTGATAAACAACATTCTGCAGGACGCGGTGAATCGTCTCCAGTAGATCACGCTGCGTCAGCGGCTTGGCCAGGTATTCATCCATTCCTGCAGCCAGACAGCGTTCACGGTCACCCTTCATGGCGTGAGCGGTCATGGCGATAATGGGAATATGAGCCTTGGTTGTCTTCTCGCCGGCGCGAATGGCTTCAGTGGCCGCAATTCCGTCCATCTCCGGCATCTGCACATCCATCAGGACTACATCGAAATTTTCTTCAGCCAGTTTGTCCAGGGCTTCACGTCCATTTCCAGCCACAACCGCGCGGTGCCCGGCCCGCGCCAGAAAACGCACCACCAGTTTCTGGTTCACGATGTTGTCTTCGGCCAGCAGTACGTTGAGTTTGCGGGCACTGTCCTGGCGCTCCAGGCCATTCATGGCTTGCGGCCGCTGGCTCCTGTTCAAGTTGGATTCAGCCAGCCTGAAGATTGCGGTGAAATAGAAGGTTGAGCCCCGGCCCACCTCGCTTTCAAGCCAGATGCGTCCGCCCATAAGCGATACCAGCCGGAAACAGATAGCAAGGCCCAGGCCGGTGCCTCCATACTTGCGGGTAATGGATGCATCGCCCTGCGAAAAGGGGTCGAATATTACATCCTGCTTTTCCGCCGGGATTCCAACACCGGTATCCGCAATGGAAAATTTCAATTCGAGTTCTTCGCCGTTCAGTCTTTCCGGATCTACCCGCAGCGTCACCTGCCCCCGTGCGGTAAATTTGATTGCATTGCCTGCAAGATTGACCAGCACCTGTTTCAGACGCGCCGAATCCCCCAGCAATGACCGGGGCACATCA
The DNA here is from genome assembly GCA_003223515.1 of Candidatus Angelobacter sp. Gp1-AA117. Lineage (GTDB taxonomy): Bacteria > Acidobacteriota > Terriglobia > Terriglobales > Acidobacteriaceae > Angelobacter. Next base: position 23,444 of record QHVI01000031.1, on the reverse strand, counting down.
GGAGCGATGTGGCACTGGAGTTCAAGGTGTTTTTCATGGGCACGCAGGGCCAGCGTGCGCACAGCTTCAGTCACGGCATCACTGAGATCGAATTCCACTAAATTCAATTCCATCTTTCCGGCTTCGATCTTGGAGAAATCCAGAATGTCATTGATGATGACCAGCAGGGTGTTGGCTGAATCCTGCGCCGTGTTCAGCAATTCACTTTGCTCAGGCGCAACTTCGGCATGAGATGCCAATTCCAGCATTCCAATCACCCCATTGAGAGGCGTTCTGATCTCATGGCTCATGTTCGCCAGGAATTCACTTTTTGCTTTGGTTGCAGCTTCAGCCGCCTCTTTGGCCTGCTTCAGGGCTTTTTCGGCACGCTTGCGATCACCGATGTCCCTGGCGATGACTGAAATCCCGATGACTCTTTTGTCCTTCAGGATAGGCGCAAGGCTTAGAGAAACGTCCAGCAACTCTCCGCTTTTGGCCTGCCGCACCGTTTCCATGCTGGTCAGGGACTCCCCTCGCCTGAGGCATTCTACATAGTGGGCCACCTCCTGATTACGATCCGAAGGAATAATAGGAAAAATGGGATGGCCGATCATCTCCTGGGCACTGTAGCCGAATAATCTCTCTGCACCGCTATTCCAGGTGATGGTGGTGCCCCGCAGGTCGGTGGACCAGATCGCATCCGAAGATGAGTCTACGATGGCAGCCGCTCGTGCCAGCACCTCTTCTATTTCCTTGCGCTTGGCAATCTGCTGCTGCAATTGACTGGTGCGCTCGTCCACCTGTTGGATGAGTTCTTCTTCGCGCTTCCTCATTTGCCAGGCATGCCAGCGGTAATAACCAATTCCGAACAGAATTATGCCAAGCACGCACAGGGAATAGAACCATTTGGTGTGATAGAAAGGAGGCTTCAGGTAAAAACTAAAGCTGGCGCCAATTCTGTTCCAGTTTCCATCACTATTGGCGGCAACTACACGAAACTGGTACCGGCCAGGCGCCAGATTGGCATAATGAGCTTCTCCCCTGGAGGCAAAGGTCCATTCATTGTCGTCAGGTTCGAGTCTGTATTTGAATGTATTCTGCGATGGAACAACGTAGCTGAGGGCGGCAAAATAGAAATCCAATTTTTCTTTGCTGATCGATATCTCGGCATTCTGGGAAACTGGTTCGCCATTCAGCAAAGCTTTCTCAATCACCACTGGGGGCGCAAAATCATTCTGAGAAAACCTCCGGGGAGCAACGACCACACCATGCAAACACGCAAAAAGCAATTCACCTTTTGAGGTCTTCAGTGCTGGATTCTGGCTGCCGCCGTTGCATTCAGCGCTGGCCCCGTCTTCCGCGTCATAGGAAATTGAATTAATCTGCGAGATCTGTCCGGTTGCAAAAGCGTTGAGTTCGGGTTTGGCTACTTTGAAAATCCCGCGATTGCTGCTGATCCAGAAGTCTTTTTCATCATCTTCCAGAACAGCCCAGATGGTCTCGTTAAACAGTCCCTCATCCTGGGAATATGAAGTAATCCTTCCATGATCCACCCGCTTTAATCCGCTTCCGGCAGTCGTCATCCATAAGACATGATCAGCATCTTCATAGAAGTAGGTCACGTCACGCAGAGCCAGCCGCTTGTCTTCCTTTTCAGGAATAAACCGGCCGTCACGGAACAGGGCCAGTCCACCGTATGTTCCGAACCACAAGTTGTATTCATGGTCTTCAAAAATCGACCATACCAGGTTTGTTGGCGCTCCACTCTGCACATTGAATTTCTGAAACTGGCCATCGACAAACCGGCTGATGCCGTGTTCTGTACCGATCCAGATAGCTCCGGAGTGGTCCTGGTAAACAGCATAAATCCGGTTATCAGGCAAACCGTCGCTTACCGTGTACCTTCTGATCATTCCATTGCTGAATTGATTCAGTCCGTTTTTTGTTCCCACCCAGATGGAACTATCCCGGCTTTGCATCACGCTGCGCACATCATTCTTGACGCCGCTATTTCTTCTCAGATACGACTGCACACGTCCATCTTTATAGCGGTTCAGTCCTGAATCTGTGCCGACCCAGATACTTCCATCGCGCGCTTCATAGAGAGAGCGTGCCGGGCTGGCGTCGGCCCGGTCGGGATCCAGCGTGGTAAATCTGGCTCGTCTGAATTGATTCAAACCGCCGGTTAAAGTGCCGGCCCAGAAACTCCCTTCGCGATCCCTGAGCATGGAAAGGACCACCTCGTTATTCAACCCATCTTTGGAGCTGAAACAATCAAACTTCTCTTTTTCACCACCAGACAGATGGCAGAATCCACCTCTATACGTGCCGACCCAGAGACCGTCCTGGTCCTGCATCATAGAGATTACGGGTGCATCGCGAAGGCCCTGTTTCGAGTTGTAATGAACGAGTTTTCCCGCAGATAGACGGTAAACGCCTGAAGACTGCGTTCCAATCCACAATGTCTCACCGTCTGCATGCAGTACGTTAATTTTTGTCCCAGGCAGAAGATGATCGATATTCTCTGATTGAAAGTCCCCATGCTGAATTCGATCCAGGCCATTGTTGGTGGCTACCCAGAGATCGCCATCAGATGTTTCTGCGAGCGCTTTGACAGAGTTGCCTGATAATCCCTGAGCAATCCTGTAATGGATGAATGTTCCCTTTTCAAACCTGTCTAAACCATTGGGAGTGCCGATCCACAGCTTGCCTTTCGCATCCTGGAGAAGCGCGTTTACGGAATCATCAGCAAGTCCTTCATTCCTCGAATATGTGCGAAACTCTCCCGCGCGATATTGCATGAGGCCGCCGCGAGAGGTTGCTATCCATAGATTGCCCTCGCGATCTTCCATCAATGTGTGGATCGTATTGCCCCTCATGGCCTTTGTGCTGCGTTTGTCAAAGATAGTGAAAGTGGCTCCATTGAATCGCACCAGCCCTTCCTGTGTTCCCATCCACAGGTAACCATCCTTTGTCTGAATGATGGCATTGACTGAGTTTTGCGGAAGCCCATCTTCAGTAGTCCACACCCGGTGAACAGATTGTCTGATGAAGTTGGCTGGATCCTCGGCGGAGGCCAACTGTGTGCTGAACAGCAGGAGCGCAATCCCGAGTAACCGGTAGACGCAATGGATGGTAAAGGCGTTCATGAGTGGCAACAACTTGAGCCCTCGGCTATTCACTAAGGACAACCCAGAACCCTCTCACGCGAGCCAGACTGGATCCCAGAAACGAATTTCTAACACATCTGGAGGCCGTGCGGATGATTATTCTTACTCAAATTTACGATCAGAGTTGCAGGTTTTATGCAATCGTTTTTTGCATTTTTCGATTAGAAGACACTAAGAAACAAGATCGCACTAGCCTGAAATTCTGGCCAAAGTTGTACTATTTCTTCGTGGCGCCGGACAGACATGTTGCCGGAATCTGTTATCGTGTATTGGATGGCTGCGCTGTTCAGCACCGGAAGGAAGCTCAGCGTCATTGTGCTGATTGCCTGCGGGATGGCGCAATTCTCCTGTCCACTTCTCTGGTCAATACCTGAATCGGAAAAGATCGCGGTTGTAAAGCACGGCTGCCACGAAAATCATCAGGAGCCGGCGCCAGAACACAACAAATGCTGCATTGCCTCACATTCACAACAGGCTGACGTGGCTGTCCGCTACAGCGCCCCTGAACTGATCGACAATCCTGAGAGTCCGGCTGCTGACTTGTCGGCCACATCGATAACAAAGGAGCTTTTTACTCGGAATCTTTATCCTGCCTTGCGATACCCTGGGTCTATATTGCGTATTTAGCGCGCTCTCGCCTTTGCCTCCAAATTGACAATATAAATCGTCTTGCGCGTTGAGTGTCTCTGATGAAAAGCGTTGCATACCTGCTTTTGTTGTTACTCTCATTTGTTAGTCCATCGTCTGTTGCTTCCCAGGAGGCAGCGCAGCAGCCGGATTCATCCTCATCCATGCACGGAATGCATCACGATCACGGGCACATGCAGCCCTCAACTTTTATGGATGAGATACTGCACCATGCGAACTCCGGCACCTCGGTTGAACCGAATTCCACCCCACATGCCATGCTGATGACCAGCAAAGCCAACTGGGACTTGATGTTTCATGGCGAGGCATTTCTCAATGTATTGCAGCAAAGCGGCCCGCGCGGTGATGACAAGGTGTTCTCCACCAGTTGGTTCATGCCCATGGCGCAGCGCCGGTTTGCTAACCATGTGTTGACAATCAGGACGATGCTCAGCCTCGATCCCGCAACGGTGACTCACCGCTTTTATCCGGAGATGTTCCAGCAGGGTGAAACTGCCTTTGGACGCCCGATCACTGACGGTCAGCACCCGCATGACTTCATCATGGAATTGGCGCTGCTCTACGACTACAAGTTAGGCGACAATGCGCTGCTTTCTTTCTATGCTGCGCCGGTTGGCGATCCTGCGATAGGGCCGGCTGCCTATGCGCATCGCAGCTCCGCCTCAGAGAACCCACTCGCCCCGCTGGGACACCACCTTCAGGATTCTACCCACATCCTCAACGATGTAGTCACCGCGGGCGTAACTTACAAATCCATACGCCTGGAAGCATCCGGCTTTCACGGACGCGAGCCGGATGAATTCCGCTGGAACATCGATTCCGGCAATTTAGATTCATGGTCCACACGCCTGACTGTCCAGCCCGGCCACAACTGGAGTGCGCAATATTCCTTCGCGCACCTCACCAGTCCGGAAGAGCTGCATTCGGAGGAAGACGCGCAGCGCATGACCGCTTCGATCATGTACAACCGTCCTTGGGCAAATGGCAACTGGTCAACAACGCTGCTGTGGGGCAGAAACCACTGGCTGCCCACCGGCAAAAACTTCAACGGCTACCTGGCCGAATCGACTCTGAACGTTGCCAGCAGCAATAATCTCTGGGGACGAATCGAAAACGCAGACCGCACGACTGAACTTCTGCTGCGCAATCAGCCCGAACCGCCGGGATTCGAAGAGAACTTTCTGGCGCGCGTGCAGGCATATACCGCTGGCTATGACCATCAATTCAGGATGATTCCACACCTGGCGACCGCCATTGGTGGGCAAGTGACCTTTTATAGCAAGCCGGAATTCCTGACGCCGCTGTATGGGAGGCATCCGGTGGGGGCAGTGTTGTTGGTGCGTATGCGGGCAGCTAACTAAGACTTTTTCACGCAGAGAACACAAATTACGCAGAGGGAACAAAGGCCTGACGGCCCTGACGTTTTTGTGCACCTCAATGTTCGGCGGTGGCGGTAACATGCGTGGCCAAGAAGAATTTCGTGTTAGGCTGTACTTACTTCAGATGCACCCAAAGGGCATCACTCCGCGATTCGAGAGGTCTACGGATGTCATTGCTACAGCCGTACCGTGGATGGTCTTTGCCTTTGGCGGAGCGCTGGTCGTGTTCTCAATCTGGGGTTTCTGGCTCTGCCGTTCGCTCTCTGATTCTTTTCTCACACCGCCGCAGCCGGGGATAAGCAGTCTCGTGACGGTGTTGAGTTGGCTCGTGCTCTTTTTGCCATTGGCCATTCTGGGAATTTTTGTGCTGTGGTTCACGCTCAAGCAAATGCTAAAAGACAAGTCCGTGGGCCGTTCTCAGGGTCGAATTCAGGTGGAAATCATGCCGCCGGAGTCTCAGAGCATCTCGCATTCCCGCGAATTGGAAAGACGGCATTTTGCACAGACGGTCACCGAGCCGCTGGATGAAGCTACCACTCTGCGCCTGGACAAACTCGCGGACCGTGCAGCACGAATTTTCAGCGTGACAGCCGGTTTGCTCCTGCTTCTGGGCGGTGTGGCAGGTTTTGTAATGATGTGGCTCTATTCGCATCGGCCAGTTGCTCGCACCTCATTGCCGTACGAGTTCGCCGACTTCCGGCTGACAACTCTACTTTCGGTAGGCTGCGGTCTGATTGTGATCCTCGGCTTGATTATCCTGCGGGAAACATTCAAGAAATCAGGGACGGAGTGGCTGGCGCCTTTACGAGTATTCACCCTGATCGTGAGCCGCCGGGCGGCAATGGAGCAATCAGCATGCGGGCGCAAAAACACATAAACGAATCAGTGCAGAAATTCCCCCTGTGCACCGTCTGCCACCTTTCCTGTCGAGTGCGCTGAGTAAAGTTAAGTTCGCCTGTTGGAGCCAAAGGATACAAGAGACCTTGATATACTGACAGGTATTCAGCATACAGATTGCCGCAATGAGCAACCCTGACCTCCGCCATTATCCGATTGCAAGGCGCTGCATCGCCTAGTGAGCATTTCATTGAAATGCTTAGTGCCTGCAATATATTCAAGTGAACTGCATTATTTCATGGCAGAGTCAATAAAGAGCTGTCACTTTGCTGTCACACTTGAGAGTGACAGCAGTGGGTGCTCCATCAGGAGACAGCCATGGAACATGACATGAGACGTGCCGTTTTGCAGCCTAAGCTGAATCAGCGATGCTCCGCCCGCAAGTGCGTTCACGCCGACAGTACAGAGCAACCAAGGGCACAGCAATAGCTTGAAAGGGTCATCGGATAACTTCCCAGGCCAATAGGAGAGTTTTAGGCAATGGAATTGTTCAAATGCAGCTAATTTAAATTCTCTAACTGATAGGTTTCGTGCTAATAGATTGGCAGAAGCAACATGAGACAATAACGAAAGTGCGCTCTCGACGAAAATTCTTCTTTGCGGTTGGCACTGGAGCCATCGTCCTCGGAATATTCTTTTCCTGGATGCTCGATACTGAATTTGGGATTGGTATGGGAGGGGTTCTGGAGCCTGTTTCACTTCTGCTCCTAGGATTGGGAAGTATCGCGGTATTGATAGATACCATTATTATCTCTGTCATGTTGCGCGCAATAGACGCGATTGTTTGGGGATCAATCACATTCACGTTTTCTGTGGTCGTGGTTCCCTTTTTGGTATCTCTCTTGCACTTCGAGGTGCATGTTCACTCTTGGACAGGAGTATTGCTAGTGCCGTGGCTCCTCTGCTGTCTCATTAGCCTGATTTTATTAGTGGTCGGCGTGGTTCGAAAGATCTCCCAACGCCAGTGACTTACCATTAATAGCCAAGCTCAGACAGGTAGCAAAGATATCTATCAAGAGACTTGATCATCGGTACGAGTACGAAGCATATCAAATGAATCGTCACAGGCCTTTCTCACTGCTTACAGTTACACTTCAATTTCTGTCCGGTCACCCGCTCTAGCCAAGTTCTAATCATTTTGTTGTTGAGTTCTTGAATTTCTGGATGCATATTCAAGCGTGTTGTACCTTCGCCACCCAAGCCATGCCTCAGAGGCTCTAGTTGTCCAGTGGGCCAAGTCCCACATCCAAAATCGCCACACCAAGGCTTGGGATCCCCATTCTTGTCAGTGTGCAGGAAGCTAGTGCTATCCATTAAAGGATGAATGGCCACTCCAAAAGTGCCCATCGCCTGATCATGCGCACCGGCATTGATCTGTGATTGCACGGCTCGCATCTCCGCCTGCACGAAATTGTCCCGAATTTCTTTTGCTTCCGCTGGAGACTGGTTCGTGGTTCCGTCTCTCATGGAATGTTCTGGCGACCAGACCGGGGCCTGTGACCACTTATCGAACCATCTACTACCCTGCTGAATCAGTGTGATGTCCCTTTCTGCTATACCACAAGGAGACAGTGCGTTCTTTATAATCTGGTCATGAGCTCCAGGCGACCACATTCCTGAAGGATCACGATCGTTAACAGGTGAATTATTCACGTATGTGTAATAGTTTAAGCCCGAGGGTGGACCCGCAGGATCCGCGCTGATGAATCGCCCTATTGTCGGGTCGTAGTACCGCGCTCGATAAAAGTAAAGTCCAGTCTCGGAATCAAACTCCCGTCCGGCATACTTTACGGTATTGGAGTTCATTCCTGTAAATCCGCTCAGATTGCCAAAAGAATCATAGACATAGCTCGCGGCTATGTTACCGGAGTCATCTGTTAACGAAGTAATGGAGCCGAGACCATCGGCCAGATAATAATTCGTTTCCACGCCTTTGACCACTGCAAGTGGTTCGTCAATTCCCAGACTGTTAATATAGCGTGCCGTTGGTGTGCCCGACGCATCTGTTTCTTCAACCAATGCATCGCCATCATAAATATAAACAACCGTACCGCTCGCCGATTGCTTAAAGATGCGGTGCCCGTATGCGTCATATTTGAACGTGACAGAGGAGCCGCTCGGTAGAATGACAGCAGTCAATCGGTTCTCGAAATCCCATTTATATGTAGTTATACCGATTGAATCAGTTTTGGTCTGCAGATTTCCATTTTTGTCGTATGTATATGTAACACCTTGTTGAGATAGAAGCTGATTAGAAGTGTTATACGCATACTGTGGCACTGTACTCGAGCTTAGGCGATTTCCGGCAGCATCATAGCTGTATGATTCCGTGATATTCAAATCCCTGACTACCTGAGTCAGCCTGTAGAGGCTGTCATAACTGTAGCCATAGCTCGTCCCGGTCACTTGATCGGTCTTGGTAGTACGATTACCGACCTCATCCACTGTATAGGCATTACCATCAATGATCCTATCTCCGATGGTATGGCTCACACTCAATAATTGTGATAATGCATTATAGGAATATGACGTATTAACACCATTTGAGCGCGAGAGACCGATGCGGCGCCCCCATGCATCATATGTAAACCCGAATACATTGTTCTGGAAACCAGAAATGCCAGTTACTCGATTGAGCACGTCATATGAATAAACCTGGGTTCCACCCTCAGGATCGGTCAGAGAAGTACGATTCGAGTCAGGATCATAACCATATGAAAGGGTGAACTGCCGGTTTGGCAGGAAGCTGTAAGCGATTGTCGTCCTGATAAGCCGATCCATGCTGTCGTAGGAGAACTGATAGCTGCTGACCGAATCGGTTACCTGAGTTAGCCGACTGACGGCATTCCAAGTAAATGTCACCGTCGTGGAATCGGGATAAGCCTTCTTTACCAGCCTGTTCAGGGCATCATAAGTAAAGTTTACGGTTTGGCCATTGGAGTTTGTCAGGCTGCTGAGGCTTCCAACTGCATCATAGGTGTAGTTTTCTGTTAGACCATTAGGAAATGTTGTCTGGGTTGCTCTCCCCTGAGAGTCGTAAGCAAAAAGCGTAGCGTGGCCGAGCGCATCGCTAATGGCAGTGAGATTTTTTTCAGTGTCGAAAGTATAATACGAGGTGTTACCAGCGGCATCCGTTAATGAGTTCAGATTGTCGGCGTCATCGTAAATATACGAAGTGGTTTTTCCATTGCCGTCAGTCGCGGCAATACGCCGACCACGTATGTCGTAGGTCATCTGAACAGTGGAGCCGTCGAAGTACGTGATTTTTGTGCCTCTATTCATCGAATCGTAGGAAAATTCAGTGGTACGACCGATAGAATCGGTAACCGATGTTCGGTTGCCTCGCCCATCATAGGTATATTTTGTTATATTCCCTTGAGCATCAGTTACCGATGAAATGAAGCCCGCTGGGGTGTAGGTCATGGTGGTTTTATTGCCAGATGGATCGGTAATTGTAAGGAGTTCTCCCTTGGAATTATAGCTGTAGGTTGTTTTCGCGCCAGAGTGAAAGCCATCGGGAGGTGGCGTGGTCGTAGTGAGCAGATTGCCATTTCCATCGTAGGTGTTGACGGTAGTATGTCCTATCGCATCGGTTGCGGTTAGAACCTCACTGAAACTATTGTAAGTATAACTTGTAGTGATCGTCGAAGAACCCACCTGTATAGAACGGCTGAGGACATTGCCCATTGCATCTCGAGTGAAGGTGGTTGTCCGCCCAAGGGCATCACTCGATGAAGTCCGATTCCCGTTGGAATCATAAATAAAAGAGTTGTTCCCGCGAACCCCACATGAGGCACAACCGGCCCCCGACAGCGAAGTAATCGCACTCCGTCCGCCAAAGGTTCCCGAATTATAGGTGGTGATTCTCTTCATCGAATCGGTAACTTGAGTGTGGCCAGTTGAGCCGTAGCTCACTGAGACACTCTCTGCACCGGCTCCACGGATAGAGGTCAAGCCGCGCCCGCCACTGTCGTAAGTGTGAGCCTCAATGGTCTTTCCATTGCTGTCGGTAACGTCAGTCAGCATGCCGGCGAAGTCATAACTCATGTTGAGCTTCGAATTGTCGGCATACGTTACCTTTATTAGCCGTGCTGAACTGTCATAACTATAGGTCGCGATCGTGCCAACAGAATCACTGATGCTCTGAGCCGGACGTAATCCACCTGTGTAATTAAATGTCAAAATGCGGCCCGACGCATCCGTAACACTCAGGATACGATTTGAAGCATCATAGGCTATGGATATTCGATTGCTATTGCGATCGACTATAGCTATAAGATATCCATTGCTGTTGAAGATGCGCTTGCCCCCCTCCGGAAACACCATGGTATAGAGTTTGGTTGCGACATCAAATTGCAAGGTTGCGTGTTCATCATTGGGCGACACTAGTAAGAAAGCGCCGGGCGCTGAGCCTGCTTGGAAGATCCAGACCGCACCAGTACTTTCCCAGTATTGCAGCAGGCTACCTGGAGGCATCGAGGTCGGAGTAGCCAACCGCTCATCATAGGTTGACCGCCAACTATTCCCAAAAGTACCAACTAACTCAATGGGATTATTAGTTTGCCACAAACTGTTCCAAGTGCGAGAAATTTGAATCCCACCACCCAGTCCTGGCAGCGAATAGTCATTCTGCGTCACCCAGACATTCCCATTAACAAGATTGATTGGGCTACCCGCCGCTTGCTCGCAATCTTTCGTTGGTCCCAGTTCCGGCCTCGGCCTCGGCCGCAGGTGCGGCTGTCGGGTGCCAGTTAAGTCTGCGGTTTGTATGCCGCCAATGGCGCCATTCAATGAACTGGTCACTAAAAGACCGTCAGACGTAACTGCGAGACGATCGCCCAAAGGACCATCGATTTCACCCGCAAACAGGGGCTGCCTTGGATCCGTGAGCTTGACCAGCAGTACTTTCTTTTCGCCCGTCCCGATCAGGGCAGTCGTGCCATACAGGACCACATCGATGGGCGAAGCGGGCAGCTTGATCATGCTGAGTACCTCGGGCGAGGTAGGATTCGTCATGTCCACTACAGTCAGGACTCCACCAGGACCGAAAGAACCCGGCACGTCCGGATCCGCAGCGCTACCTAAGCCAACCACCACGGCTACAGGCTTCTGCACAGTATTGCCGTTGGCATCCAGTACGGAATCAGTTAGCTGCCCAAGGGCTACGGCTCTACCTGAATCGAGTGAAGCAGGGGCAAGCTTCAGGATATCTGCATACGCAGGAGGCGCGGGACTGGTGGGATCTGCCACAACAAATGAAATGGTATTGGGAATTGATCCAGGCACTACGCCTGCTGAAACAACATATGTCTGGGTTACTGGATTAAAAGGATCAGAATCGGGCACGAGGAATTCTCCTGCCTGAATACCAAAGACCATGTAATGATGTCCGCTGGCATCATTCACCGGAATAGTATTGACAACCGCATCCCGGGCAAATCCCTCGCCGTCTGTTGTAATCTCCTGTCCGAACTTGGTGGGATCGTGCGTAAAGACATCATCGTATTCAGTAATCGCCTGTTGCAGATCTACAACCTGGATTCCAAGAGGATAGGTGCCTGAGTAAGCAAAGTTGCCTTGCAGGGTCACACGCAGCAACTGACCTTCATTGACCGTGCTCCCGGTAACACTTACGGCCCCCACCCGCTGAATCTGGCCGCCACCCACGTTATACAGCCAGAGATTAGAAGGCAATCCGAAGTCGAATGCGCCCACGCCAGCGCCCACGGCCAACAGATCACCGCCGCCGAGTACTGAGGCGTTTTCCTCGCCCGCGCTGTCCTGTGCCCGGCCTATGAAACCAGCCGTGCCCATACCGACCTCAATTGGATTAGAAGGATCGGTCAGATCGTAGGCATGAATGAATGACAACGTAGCGTTTTCCTGTTTGGCTATGTAAGCCCGGCCGCCCATGACCACGACACGCGTGGAAGAAAACGGATCCGTTCCGCCGAGAACTTGCGGTCCGACGGTTGTAAAGCCGATGGGGCTGGCGGGCTGGATCAGGCTCAAGGCTGGTTTTGTCGGATCGGCTACGTTGTCCAGATCCTTAATGTTCGAGGTCGCCTGGATGGTGTAATGCACGCCGAACTTCAGGCCGGAGACAGGCCGAATGGTCAACGATGAAACCGCGTCGGCGGAGCCAAGCGAACTGATGACCGCGCCATTTCTGTAATCGATGCCGCTCAGTTGCAGCTCAGGTAGAGGGCTTCCGTCGTCTGCGACCAAGCTGATGTTGCCTGGAAGGTTGGTTACAGGTTCACTGAATAGCACCTGCACAAAGGTATCTACCGGAACTTTCTGAGTATTGGCAGTTGGATTTGTACTGACAATCTCAGGGGCTATTCCAACCTTAATATCATTGTTGCTGCCACCGGCCGCCACAACCAGGAAACTCCTGGTGGATGTTACGGTTTGCAGAAAGGCGGTAACGCCAGTGGCAACGATTTTGTAGATTCCCGAACCCCAGGAAACAAATTTATCCGTCAATCTAAAATCCTGCGTGAGCGGATCGTTGGCGGCATCCGGGGCATCCGGCTGAGCAGCCAACGGCACTCCATTGATAGTGACGTTGGGCGGCTGAGCTATTGAACTATCCACTTTGAAAGCGAGAATCAGCGGCGTTCCATCAGTAATCAAACCGTTCGCGGGAATGCGTAGACCGTTTGGGTCCAGTGTAAACAAGCTAATAGCAATCTTAGGAGTCGGCGGCGGCGGTGCTGGCGCAGGCACCACCATGTCAGCAAACGCAACATTCCTGTAGTACTTGAGAAGCGGACCGGCAAAGTCGTTGACTGTTTTGTCGGTTAGTGCCACTACTTCAGCGGCGGTGGTGGTCACGGCGTGGCCATTGCCGTCGTAGGCGATGACCTTAACGGTTCCACCGTTGTAATGAGGATCAGAGAAGGTAAAGCTTCCATCCGGCTGCGTCCTGGCTCCCGTTGCACCAGCAGGTACCGCATGGGATGGAGGGTTGCTGTCAACGGTCACAAAGGCATTCGACACACCGACAAAGACGTTATCTCCTGTCTTATTGACTGTTCCATCCGGCAGTGTGCCTCCAGGCGCGACCGCATAGCGAACACGCCCTGTAATGGACCCGCCCAGCGAGATACCGGGCAGCGCGTCATTTGCCATCCATATAAGGTACATGTCGGCTTCCAGTCCCAACTCGGCTACTGGAGGAACACTGAAAACTGTGTCAAGCACCTGACCCTCAAAGTCAGCCTGAGCTAAGAGCATATTGAGATCAATCAGACCTCGGTAGGGGAATGAGGCCGTGACCACCTGAGCCGTTGATCCCTGGCCCTGCGGAAGGGCGAAGTCGACATCCTCGAATGTCACCTGACTGTTGTCTGGCGTATGCATGCGACTGAAGACCTGGAAGAAAGCTCCGGGAGGCGCATCGGGCGGCATCGAGAACGCGACTTTTACTTCCTTCTTGAACGCTGGGCTGCCAGGCGAGGTGATCTTCAAACCACCACCAAAGATACCGCCTGGCACGTCGGGACGCTCGGAGAACTTGTCAGGGCCAAAAGCCTCGACCTTAAACGTTACTCCTTTGTCGAGTGCGCCTTGTGGAATGATCATCGCCACCCCGCCGGGTCCTGTCACGGTTCCGCCGCCCGGACCAACGGCTACAGTGCCATCCGCAGCAATAAACTGGCTCTTCGTGAAGGTTGCTGTTGCTCCATTCGGATCTGTCACCGTGATCTGCAGCACATCATTGATGGTGCCCACGAAGTCACCAGAGACCGATCCATCATTTAAAGCGGTCAGTGACAACACGAGACCGCTGCTCTGATCGATGATGAGGACTTTGGTTCCTGGCGGCAGCGAGCCTGCCGGGGCGCCTACATGGATGTTGCCGTTGGTATCCGGGAAGCTGAAGGTTAGCGCATTCGGATCGAAGTTAAGGAGCGCTACTGCCTTGGTCGTGAATGAGGATGGCGGCACGATCACTGCGCTGCCAAAATTGTCTGCCAGTCGTGAGACCTGAATCGTGTACTGGGTGGCTGGATCGAGGTTCTTCTGCGGCGCGAAGGAGAGGACTGTGCCTGAACTGGAGAGCACAAAGGGTTGCAAGGCTACCGGCGTACCCGCTGATGCTGTGCCCTTCAACAACACCAGATTGCCCTGGGAGATCGATTGCGGATTGATTGGCGCAGTGGTGGTGACCGTGATCACCGTGCTTGCCGGGACACCGAGAGCACCATCGGCAGGTGAGACCACTGCGTTGGTCACTGTGCCGGAAAGAGTGATGTCCAGAGGCGTGGTCTGGCCAGCCGTGACCTGCACCGATGCAGTACCCAGGAGGTTGGTATGCGGCACGCCAGCCTTTACGTTGGCCGATCCTGAAAGCGCGGGCAGGATGTAGCGTCCATCGGCTCCGGTAATGCTTACCAGCGGGAGCAAATCAGTTTGTACAAGCGCCTGCACTGCTCCGGCGCTGGTGGAAACTGTGCCCTGTATGAATCCGGAAGGAGCGGAAAGCTCATAGAAGACGTACTCGCCGCCTTCAGTCACTCCCGGAAGTCCGGGTGAGGCCACGGACGTGAGATTGGCGCCATAGATTTGTGCCAGCGCCACCGTCACGATGCGCGGTATGCCATCGACACGCTCCACTTTCGTGAGCAGGAAGCTGTGCGCCGGGTTCAGGCCAGTGGCTGAAGTTGAAAGCTGGGCCGGGGTGTTGAGCGTCTCACCGGAGAAATCAACCACGACTTCCTGTAGCGGGCCCAGGCTGCTGGAGACTGGAATGAAATCTTCAAAGGTGATGCTTTGAATGGAGATGGCAGTGTCTTCGCTCAACGCGCCGCCGGGAACTGAGAGCGTGGTCACCCCATCACTCAGAACCAGAGGACCGCTGCCACCGGGCTGTCCACGCACGCCTTCCCTGCCCGCCAGAATGTCAAGGTGCACTTTGCCGGTGAGCAATTCAGCGTTGGCAAACTTGCGCGAAGGCACGACCGGGAACTTTGCGCCCAGAGTTGCACCGGTGGGAGCAATGGCGTTGTACAAGACAATGTCCTCAGAGCGGTTCTCTTCAGAAACCACATCTCCGGACTTCAAAGAAAATTTTTCTGAAACGTTGGCCTGGATGACAGTGCCCGATGGAACGTAGCTTGTCGCTTGCACTCCGAGCGTCGCAGTCGCCGTGCCGCCCGAAGGAGGCAGAATGGCAGGACTCAAACTGCCACTGCTGGTGGATGACGGAGAGAGCACCTGCATGTCAATCCCGGTCAGGGCGTTGCCGGGATTGGGAACCGTAATCGGCGGATCAACCGTATCAGGAACCACCAGCGCGTAAGCTCCGGGAGCAGGCAGCGTTACACCGGCGTTGCCATTCACGGCCTGAATATTAGGACTGACCATGGTCCAGGCGTGCAGAGCAGGATCGTAGATGACCAGATGCGAGACCACATTGGGAAGCTGTGTGACGGTTGCGGAAATGTTGGCTACAGATGAACTAGCACGGACATCGAAAGCCGCGATGGGCGACCATCCCAGAGGCAGCAGTCCGGGCAAACCCTGTCCGGAGAGGGACGTTAGCTGCATGGTGGTTCCGTCCATCACCGTCCCTGCTGGAATTGAGAGAGCCACGTTGCCCGATTTAACCGTTCCACCTGCCGAACCCACCGGCACCGGAGCAGCAAGGGGCGTGACACGCGCGTCAACCGGGACGGTGCCCACTCCTTCCTGCACAAACACTTCACGTTCTACGGTGGTGCTGCCGGGGCTGCTCACATTCACGAACAGATGGGAATCGCTGACTTGCAGTGAATAGCGACCACGAGTATCGGTCTGATCGGCAAGACCGGTCTTGGCAATGGCCTGAACGCTCGCGCCCTGCACCGGGAAGCTGGTCACATCGGAGAGTACCTGTCCCACAACTACGCCATCGGCGGCCACACGCACGCCACGCGAAGCTGTCTGCACATTTCCGGCCTGGTCAGTGGCCTGCACACTGACGGTAAGGGTGTCTCCGGGATTGGCTCCAGCAGGAACCGACAAGCTGGCTTGATAGGGAGCGCTGGTGAACGTCCCTAATGCTGCTCCATTTACGTTGATGACCACCTGCTGCACGCTGAAGTTGTCATCCACGGTCACGCTGATCTGGCCGCTATGCAGCCGGGAGATATGGTCCGGAGTAGAAATCTGAACGATGCTGGGCGGGGTCTTATCGATACTGATCGTAATGCTGCCGGTGGCTACGTTACCGGCTACGTCTGTGGCCTGTCCGGAGATGTTCTGGTTCTGGCCTTCAGAGGCGACAAGCGCCGATGATGGACAACTGGCCACTCCGGAGAGATTGTCTGTGCAGCTATAGCTCACCGTGACATTGGCGTTGTTCCAGCCAGCGCCGTTGGGCGGAGGGGCCGCTGAGGCAGTGATTGCCGGTGGAGTTTTATCAATATTCAGAGTGTTGGCAAACACAGCGGTGTTTCCGGCCTGGTCAACAGCCTGGGCGGTAACGTTTTCATTTGCGCCTTCTGCCGAAACCGTAGCCGGCGGCGGGCACACCGCAATTCCTGACAAGCTGTCAGAACACAGATAACTGATCACCACATCGGTATTGTTCCAGCCTGCCGAATTGGGAGCGGGTGCAGTGTTGGCGCTGATCAGCGGAGGCGTCTTATCAATATTGATGATGGCGGTGGCAGTGCCCGATTTGCCTGCCTGATCCGTAACTGATCCGGAGACGCTCTGCGCTTTGCCTTCAGTCATGACCGCAACCGGGGGCGGGCAGCTCAAGATGTCTGACACGCTGGGCGTGCAATTGAAGCTGACCGAAACATCGGTCTTGTTCCAGCCAGCCGCATTGGCCGCAGGTGCAAGCAGCGCGCTGATCAGCGGTGCAGTCTTCTCAATGTTCAAAACCACCGTGGAAGCGGCGGTATTGCCTGCCTGATCGCTCACGGTGGCGGTAATCTGCTCCGCCTTTCCTTCCGCGCTTACCACCTGCGGCGCAGGGCAGGCCACTACCCCGGACAGGTTGTCAGAGCAGGCATAGGAAACTGTGACATCGCTGATGTTCCACCCGGCTGCATTAGGTGGCGGCGCAGGGGTCGATGTAATCAGCGGCGGGGTCTTGTCGATGCTGACCTTGACTAGCGCCTGGGCTGTATTCCCCGCATTGTCTACCGAGGTCCCGGTGATGGACTGGTTGGTCCCTTCGACATCGACAGGAACAGGCGCGGGACAGGTGGCGATCCCAGAGTCAGCATCGCTGCATGCAAAAGTCACGGTGACGGCAGTATTGTTCCATCCCGCCGCATTCGGAGCAGGCGTAATAGTCCCGGAGATTACCGGGGACGTGCGGTCGATTTTCACCGTGAGAATTGTGGTGGAGCTGTTGCCCGCGGCATCGGTGGCAACGATGTGCAGTACCTGAGGCCCATTTGCACCCAGGTTGATCGCCGCTGAAGTAAAGGTACTGCCCTGAAGCGGGACATTTGCACCTTCAACGGTAACGACGACTGGCGAAGCATCCAGCACTGAGCCGCTCACGATCAGGGAGACAGCATTGGTAAACACTCCATCTACAGGCTGGGTAATAGTGATCTGCGGCGGAATGGTATCCACCACAAACGATGATGTTGCCGTAGCTGTATTTCCGGCAAAATCACTCACGCGTACAGCGATGGAATGCGGTCCATCTGCCAGGGAAGCTACCGGAGCGCCGCTCGCTCCGGTATTCATGGCGGTGAACTCCGCCGTATGGTCTACGCCATCGATGGAGATGCGGAACGAAGTGACGTCAATTCCGCTGCCGGAGTCAGAATATGAAACCGCAATCGGCAGCCGGTTATTGCTGGTAAAAGCTGCCGCCGGAGGCGCAGTGATGCTGATGGCGGGAGCTATGGTGTCCACAAAGAACGGCTGCGGCACTACCGCCGCCTGATTTCCCGCGCGATCAATTACCGTAACTTCCACCTGGTGCGGGCCTTCACTCAAAGCCTCGCTAGCCTGCAATGCTCCTGAGGCGCCAGTCTCGTTGGCGCTCATGCCGGCGGTGTGGTCTGTTCCATCCACGCGCAACGCGAACTGGTGGGGATCAACTCCGCTGCTGTCGTCTTGGTAGGTCACCACAAAGCTGGGCGTAGCTGTTTTCAGGAGAGCGTTAGCGGCGGGAACCTCGATGTTGTAGGCCGGCGGCGTGGTATCTACGGCAAACGCTGATTCGGCATTCGTGATATTCCCGGCCTTGTCTGCAACCTGGGCACGCAGGTGGTAGGTCCCGGCAGCCAAAGGCGTGGAAATAGTCCCTGAAACCTGACTCACTCCTAATGTGAATGAAGAGGTGATCTCGCTCTCGGCCCCATTCAACGGTTGCAGGAAGATGTGAATGGAATTTGCATCAACGCCTGAAAGCGCATCGGAGTAGGTCAAGACCACCGCCGGCGTCAGGTTGTTGGTAAAAGCATTATCAGCAGGAGAGGTGAAGGCCGCAGTTGGAGCCGTCACATCCACCTGGAAGGCCGCTGACTGTTCCGCAACATTTCCAGCGCGGTCAGCCACTGTCACCCGCAACTGATGGGTCCCTTCCGAAAGCGCCGCTGAAAATACGCCTTGAACCGAACTGGCTCCAATGCTGAAGCTGGAGGTCACGTCAGTTCCGTCAACCAACACATGTACGGAATTGACGTTAATGCCTGAACCCGAATCGGAATATTGGGCAACCGCGCTGGGTGTACGGGTATTGATCGCTCCCAGGGGAGAAAGAATGGTGAGTTGCGGCCTGATTGTATCAATCAGGAAGGTGGAACTGGTTTGACCGGTGTTTCCAGTCTGACTGGTAATCTGTGCGGCAATGGTGTGATTGCCCTCCGCCAGGGATCCTTGCAGCAGGCCCGACGCAGCCGTGCCCGTTATCGACAGGGAAGATGTGACGTTCACGCCATCTAGTGAAACCTGCAATGAGGAAGCATTCACGGCGGTGTTGTCACCATAGAACACCTGCACCTGCACGCTGCCGGTGTTCAGAATGGCCCCGGGCGCGGGCTGTGTGATGTGAATGTCAGGGATGGCGGTGTCAACGATGAACGTGGAGGTAGCGCTGCCCTGGTTCCCTGCCTTGTCTTTAATGGTGGCTGTGACCGTGTGGCTTCCATCGCCGAGGGTGCTGGTACCGGAGGCCACATTCTGGTTCAAAGTAAGGCCCAGCGCTGCGCCATCCACATTTACCTGCAAAGTATTTGCATCAATGGCCTGATCGTCAGTGAACTGGACAGAAAACTCCACAGTTGACGATCCGTGCCGGGTCCCCGGCGCAGGGTGCAGGATGGTAATCACCGGCGCCGCAGTATCTACATTGAAGGAGGCAGACGCGCTGACGTGATTTCCCGCCTTATCGGCGATGGTGGCGACAATGCTATTGGGGCCGGTGGCCAGCGGAGTTCCCAGAACAGCAGTGGCCCCGGTGGCGGTAGTGGTGAAAGCCGAGGTGCGGTCTACGCCATTGATACTTACGCGCAACGTAGAGGAATCAATGGCAAAGTTATCGCTGTACGCAAGCTGAATCTGGGGTGTAGTCGTGTTGAGATATGCGCCCGCAGCCGGTTGCAGAATCTGCAATGACGGCGGCGTCACATCCAGTTGGAACTGTGACGTGGACTGGGCTGTATTTCCGGCATTGTCTTTGATGGAAGTGCTGAGCGTGTGCGGACCAGGACTCAGGGCCAGAGATGCAGGAAGATCGGCAGTGGCCTCATCCGAACGCTTCACAAAAAGGCTGGTGCGGTCTACGCCATCCAGCAAAACCTGCAAGGTGGTGGTATTCACGCCTGAAGCTGCGGTTTCGCCTGCTCCGGGGAGGTCCTGATAATGCAGATCCAGATGGGCCTGGGGTGTGTTGATGGCTGAATTCGTGACCGGGACCGCAATCGTCAGCAGCGGAGGCGTATGGTCATGGCTCGTGCCGCCGAGATTAATGCGGAGATATGATCCAGGCTTGCTCGCTAACGTTACTACCATGGTGGTCACAGGCGTGAGAGTGACGCTGCGGTCGAGCGTAAAAACGTTCTGGTTGAAGTCCGAAGGAACGGCAACCTGGGTATTGTTGACGGTGATGGTGGCGGAAGAAACGCGGTCCGTACCATCTGCCTCGCCGCTTTGGATATGCAAATTAAAAGGTGATCCCACCCATGCGGGGACTTGTACCGTGGTCGTATAAGTATTGGGGTTGCCGGTAGTGCGAACATACTGCTGTGGCCCAAAGAACCCGACGGTGGCTGTTGCTCCTCCTGTGGCCTGCATTGTAAGCGGCATCATGGGAGTCTTGAGTCCGGAAAGATTCGGCAGGGCCTGTTGGATCCCGGCATTCGCGATGGAATGTCCGTGCGTCAGCGCATGGTTGACTTCGTTAAGCCCTGATCCACTCAAAGAAGTCCACATCACCGGACGGCGGACAGCCTGCCCGCCCATAGGCATGGTGAGTGACCACACTGAGGTAGCAAAGAAGCAATATGCTAATAAGAGAGCGCAGGCCTTCCTGGCGAACAGTAACAACGCGCGCTTAGCCGGGTTCCGCATTGAGATAAACTTCTCCTGTCCAAGAGAGACAGCACACCTGTCCCTCCGCAACTTGCATCTATTACGCGGAAACTACCCGCGTGATTGTTCCTGAATCAGTCTCGCTATCCGTTGCGGTAAGGAGCACGCTCAACTTGCCGCAGCACGATCAAACTTGTCTCGCTTCTCCATCACTTGATGGGAAGCTGTCCGTCCAACTGGACCATCTCCGCCGTGGAAAGAATGCGGCCTTTATAGACAGCGTTGAAGAACAGGTGCGCTGCCGAACTCACTCCGCTCGTTCCATCCCAGGTAAATGCCACCTGTATCCACTGACCGGCGGGAATCACTCCGGTAGCACTCGCCACCCTCATATCCTGAGTACTCTTCTCTACTGTGAGGCGAAGAGAGCCACTGCTGTCCCATCCGAAGACGAATCCTGAATCGGTTATGTTGTTGTCATTCTTCTCACATACACCAGCCGCAGCGACCTGATTTACAAAGATTTTTGCAACAATTGTGATCTGGCTCGTGGGCAACTGATCAAAAGCAAGGTCAGTACCAGCATCCAGATAGCTGGCGAGTGATCCGCCGCCATTGAACACCATGGAGGGATCCGCAAAATTCCACGTTGGCACATTCGTTCCTGCGAACGCGGCAAGTTTGCTGTTGACCAGGTTCTTGTCAGTGCTCCCATTCCCCTCGTTCATCAAAAACAGCCCCATCAAACCGGTTGAGAGCGGGTTTGTGGAGTCTAGCGTGGCATTGACCGGACGCAACGGAGGCGGCGCATTGGTTATGCTTGAACTCGGTCCCGCTGTGGTGAAGCTGGTTTGAATGAAATTAGCTGTATTACCAGCCAGATCCAGCACACCACCGTTCACCTGGGTGGAAAACCCTGTACTGTTTACAAATGATGTCGCAGGAGTAAACCTCACCACTGCTCCATTCACGGCGTATGTGCCTGCAACATGAACACCGGTATTGTTGACGAAAACGAAAATGTTGTTGATGTTCACTGTCGTGGGATCCACAGGCTCGCTGAAAGTCCACACTACAGTGCTATTAGCGGCTACGCCGCCCGCACCGTTCGCCGGGCTGACGGAAATTACGCTAGGACGGATGAGATCAGCAGCGGTCGAAGCTGCTGTGGTGAAGCTGCTAGTGAAGGGTGGCGCCACGCTCCCGCTCACGTCCTGCACCCCGCTCACGTGTACCGTGTAACTGGTGCTTGGAGCCAGTGGGCTGGAGGGAAACAATGTCATGGCCGTATGGTCGGAGCTGATGCCGATGCTCCCGGCCACCGTTGCTCCTCCTGCCGCGATCACGGTCACTGGGTTTGAGAGCATGCTCACCGAACTCATCGGTTCGCTGAATTGCACGGAGATGCGCGCATTCACGGGCACTCCGGCTGCGCCGTCTTGGGGACTCACAAAGATGATGCCCGTCGGTACATCCGTATCTGACGCGGTTCCAGTGGTAAAGCCGCTCTGGAAGAAGTTGACTCCGTTGCCTGCCAGATCGGCAATCCCGCTGGTGTTTACCCGTACCGTGTAAGCGGTGGAGGGCAGCAAGGCACTGGTGAAGAAGGTTGCGCTTAACCCATCGGCGGATGCTGTCGCTGTCCCGCTGATCGGTACTCCGGTGCTGTTCGGCCATACCTGGATCGTGCCATTGTTTACAGAAACGGGATCAATGCGCTCGCTGAACTGCAACCGGATCAGCGCATTGGTTTCCACTCCTGTGGCCCCGTTCGCCGGGTCTACCAGTGTCACACTGGGCCGTGCAGTCACCGTTGTTGTTCCCGTACTGAAGCCGCTGCTGAACGGCGGCGCCACGTTCCCGCTCACGTCCTGCACTCCGCTCACGCTTACCGTGTAGCTGGTGTTTGGAGCCAGCAGGCTGGAGGGGAACAGCGTCATGATGGTGTGGTCGGAACTGATGCCGATGCTTCCCGGCACCTGTGCTCCGCCCGCCGCCGTAACCACCACCGAATTCAACAGCATGCTCACCGAACTCATGGGCTCGCTGAATTGCACCGAGATGCGCGCGTTCAGCGGCACTCCGGCAGCCCCGTCCTGCGGGCTTACAAACAGCACACCCGTTGGCGGGATGGTATCGGGTGCAGTTCCTGTCGTAAATCCACTCTGGAAGAAGTTAATTCCGTTGCCGGCCAGATCGGTAATACCGCTGGTGTTTACCCGTACTGTGAAAGCGGTGGAGGGCAACAAGGCGCTGGTGAAGAAGGTTGCGCTTAACCCATCAGCGGATGCTGTCGCTGTCCCGCTGATCGGTACTCCGGTGCTGTTCGGCCATACCTGGATCGTGCCATTGTTTACAGAAACGGGATCAATGCGCTCGCTGAACTGCAACCGGATCAGCGCATTGGTCTCCACCCCTGCCGCCCCGTTCACCGGATCTACCAGCGTCACGCCCGGACGAATCAGGTCGGCTTCTGTACCAGTCGTGAAGCTGGTCGTTACCGGGCCGGTCATCGCGTTCCCTGCTACATCCTGGATTCCGGCAACCGTGATCGTGTAGGTGCTGTTGGAGGCCAGCGGGTTCACCGGCGTCAGCACCACTTCCTGGTTGCTGTTGAGGAATCCCACAAACACCGGCACCGGAATTCCGGCACTGGCCAATATCGTCTGCGCCGCATTCAAAATACTTTGTGCCGCCACCGGTTTGTTGAACAGCAGCGTTACCCGGCTATTGGTGGGAGCCTGGGTAAGCGTGTCTCGTGGGCTGACCTGTAAAACTTGCAGCGTAGTCGTATCAGCCACAGACGAGGCCGTGAAGGTATAGCTCTGATTGGCGAGCGCATTGCCCGCATAATCAGTCATCTGCTGACCCGTGC
>QHVI01000030.1 GCA_003223515.1 Candidatus Angelobacter sp. Gp1-AA117 | reverse complement strand
GATATCAGGATCAGTCTGCCCTGCGTGCTTCCTGAGAGGAGCAACAGTTTCGGGTACGATGCGATGTCCAAGCCAGACTGCGGTGCGGGCTCTTGCAGGCGCCACAGAGATTCGGCTTTCGCCCACGCAGTCGCTCATACCTATTTTCATCTTTTCTGGGTGGGACTCAAGTCCCATGTCCGACTGCGGTGAATTCCCTGTTCCTTAATAATTGATAATTGATAATTGCGGCTCGATTCGGTACAAAATACCCGTGAAGACATGTTTTCTACTCGTTGTTCTATTTGGGCTGACGGCAGCGATGATGGCCGGTGCCCAGGACACGCTCAAGAAAACGTCGCAGCAAACCACACCGCAAGCCACTGAACAACATACCCGCACCACTGCCTACACGCTGCCTCCCGACAAGCTGGCCAAATCGAAAGCGCTTTACGATCTGGATAACCGGCTGCTGCTGATTGATACGGTGTATGGATTCCTGATTCTGCTGGGAATCTTATATCTGGGCGTGGCCGCGCGATATCGTGACTGGGCAGAGAAAGTGTCTGGCTATTTCAGGTATCAGGCACTTATTTTTCTTCCCTTGCTGCTGCTGACGATCCGGCTCCTGAATTTGCCTCTTTCGATCTATGGACACCATATTAACCTGCAGTATGGTCTCTCAGTGCAAGGCTGGTCCTCATGGTTTGCAGATCTTCTGAAGAGTGAGATCATGAGCCTGCTCGTTTTTACCACGCTGCTGGCACTGATAATACTGCTCATCCGGAAGTCGCCACGGCGCTGGTGGTTTTATTCCTGGCTGGTCGCGGTCGTTATCCTTTTGTTGTTAACCTGGGTTGCTCCGATCGCAATTGATCCTCTGTATTACAACTTCACCCCCCTGGAGAAGACACAACCTCAACTCGTGGAGCAGCTTGAAAAAGTGGTGCAGCGCGGCGGGCTCAGCATACCGCGCGATCGAATGTACGAGATGGATGCCAGCCGGAAAGTCACCACACTGAACGCCTATGTCACCGGCTTCGGTGCTTCGAAGCGCGTGGTGGTATGGGACAACACCATTCAGAAGATGACGATTCCGGAAACGCTGTTTGTCTTCGGTCATGAGATGGGGCACTACGTGCTGAATCATATAATCCAGGGAATCATTCTTGGATCACTGGGGCTGCTGCTTGGCTTCTATGTTCTTTACCGTCTATGCAAGTGGTTTCTGCCTCGTTCCCAGCAGCGCTGGCATATTCGCGAACTCGGCGACTGGGCTGCTGTGCCAATGCTTCTTCTGCTGTTCGGGATCCTCGGCTTTATTGCTGAACCGATTGGGAACACGATCAGCCGCCACGTGGAACATGAGGCCGATATCTATGGACTGGAGGTCACGCATGGCATCAATCCTGATCCGCAGGAGGCGGCTGCGCATTCATTTCAGATGCTGGGTGAGATGAGCCTGGATTATCCTTATCCGAGCCGCCTGGCGGTGATCTGGTACTGGAACCATCCTCCCATTTCAGACCGTGTGCGCTTTGCCCGTGAATATGATCCGTGGAGCAAGGGGGAGAAGCCAAAATTTGTGAAGTGAAAGCAGCATCCACAGCGGGTGGAGATGATACGGGCTTAAGCACGCCTTTGCGGCGGGATTAACTGTTCTGGATCGAGCATAAATTGCGACATGATCCGAATGAACCGCAAAGGACGCGAAGGGCGCAAAGGAAAGCAAAAAAAATCTTGTGGAGCGTAGCCGCCCTCGGCTAATGCCACTTACTTAAGCATGGGACTGCTCAACAGCTTGGGAAAGAGCGCAGAAAAGGTCACGATAAGCCGAGCGCCGGAGGCGCGTGATTATTGAGCCCACGTCGGAAGACGTGGGAAAAGGTTAGATTGAAGAACAGAGCCCCGTTAGGGGCGACACAATCAGGCTAAATTGTCTTAAGTAAGTGACATTAGCCGCCCTCGGCTGCGCGGCAGAATGTTCTCAGATAACTTGAGTGAAAGCACAACGAGATTGCGCTTCTATAGTTTTTAACCTTCCTTCTTGCGTCCTCTGCGAAGGTTGAGATAGATGAGGATGTTCAGGGGCTGAGTGCTGAGTACTATTTCTGGGTGACGGTGAGCTTGTGATATCCGACTGTGGCCGCGTCGATTTTGTTGGGAAGCTGGAATTCGGAATCTATGCCCAGGTTGGGATATTTGGGTTTGATGTATTTGTTTACGAAGTACTCCAGCGCCATCTTCGGGACTTCAATTCCGTCCAGGGTCACGGTGCGGACGTGTACTTTGCCCTTTCCCGCCGTACCGACGGCATCAGCTTCGATATCTACATTGTGCGTCCCATTGAACATGGAAAGCAGAGGATTGGAAGTGTGCTGCCCCTGCTTGATCTCGTCGAAATCGATGACTGCAAAAGTGGTGACCACGCCTGATTGTCCCTTAAATGAGACCTTCTTCACGCCCTGAGGAAGTACGACTCGTCCCGCGGCAAAGTAGTCATTGATTTCATCTTCCGTCAGCACGGTGGGATTCGGGTCAGGCCTGGCTGCCTGGCCGTTCTGGACGATATGATTCAGCTTCTGCTGTGCGCTATCGGCAAGGCGGTGCTGCTGCGCAGGCATGCATACGGCGCAGGCAAGAAGAACCAGAATGGTGACCAGGATTTTCATTATTGCTGAGTATGGGCGGGAATGTCCTGTGCCGTGAGACGCTGGGCAGCAACATTGGGGTTATCGAGCGCGCCGGTGATCTCCCATTGCGTAGCGCTGCCGCTAACCTTTAGTTTTGCCTGCTTGTCGGCGAGGGATACACTCCCACTAATCTCATAGATGCGGTTCTCTGCTCTTAATTTGCCTGAACTGAAACTTAAAAGTCCGCTATCGAGCGCGCAAGCGCCCTGAAAATTCTGAAAGCGCGTGGGTTTTGATCCCTCAAGGGCCACCGCCTGCGAGATTCCATTGGTCACAGCAAAGTCCGCCTGCCCGGTGGCGCTGGCCAGCATGTCTGGGCCGTTGAGGCCGCTGAATTTCAGAGAATACTTCAGGTTAGCTTTGCCGGTAATCCATGAGGCCAGCATGGGAATGCCTAGATGGTCGGGCGCGACTCCGGTAAGTATTCCACTTCCGCTGTAGCGTACCGGCGATGTGCTCCAGTCCGCGGACCAGTCGCCCTGGGTTGTGCCTCCAGCCACCCGGGCATTGATGCGGCTGACCAGCAGCGCATGGTCGCCAATCTCCACATGCGCGGAGAATTTTTCCATGGCCAGTTTGGCAAGGTCGAATGTGTCCGCAGAGAATGTGCCTGCGGCGCGGAAGTCCGGTAATTTTTCGGAGGCTGAAAGGAAAGGCAATTTCCAGTTTTTCTGATCCATGCCCATAAGCCGGGCGAACTCGGCGGCGCCAAAAGAATCGGCATGCAAGTCAAACTGTATGGGACAGGGGGTTTCTGATGCGCAGTTCACGGGAGAGCTCACAGAGCCGCTCAGCCCAAAAGGCAGGCGCTCAAAACGCGCGGTAATGTTGCTCAGCACAACGGCTTCATCAGTGAACTGTACGCCCGATTCAAGCAGAAGATGCTGTCTGATGCCAGGAATGGAGGCGGTCACGTCGCGCAGGTGCGCCGTGCCTCCGAGATGAGAGGGTGCGAAGCCCGCCCACACTCCATTCATGTTCACATTGAAGTCAGCGCTTCCAGTGGTATTGCTGATGCGTGACCGGAATCCGCTGATTTTTCCCAACTCAATCATTCTCTCAAGCGGTGCAGCTCCCTGTGTTTCTATCTCATAGCCGGTTGCCGTCAAATTAGCCTGAGCATGAAGTGGCGCTCCGGCGCCGGCCCTAATCGTGAAGGGATCAACGATGAATGCAACAGGGGCGATTTGTGCCGGGACTTTGGCAACGCGCTTCTTCTTTGCAGGCTGCTGGCCCGATTCTTCCGGGATTCCTGCATGAAAGTGGATGGCGCTCACTTGAACCGGCTGTGCGGCGACCGCGGACCGCAGCGAAAATGGAGATGTGTCTCCATTTCCCGCCCATTGATGATTTGCAAAGGAAAAATCTGCATCGAGGGTGCCGGAGGCTTCCAGATCGTCGGGAAGAGTGCGCTTGGCGTGACGCGCAAAGACGGCCAGGACTGAAAGTGGGACCCGCTGAGCGGCAATCGACATCTGATAATCACTAGGTGCGCTCAGGGAGAATTTGCCCGCCAGTTTTACGCTGCCATTCTCAAGAGGCAGGCTGCAGTTGAAATCTAGCAGGCCCTGGAGGTATTCACCCAGACAACGAGTGTGCAAGCCGGGCATCGAGTTACGATCAATGTCATACCGGCGCAGGCTCTCAAGACCTGCATCTGCAACCATATGCATATCAGTAAGCGAACCGAAGAGCTGGACATTTAAGTTCAGTCCACCGCGCCAACCCCGATCCTGGCCGAGAACCAGGCTGGTGAGTTGACCAAGTTGGGCGTCACGCCAGAAAAACTGCATCTTCACCGGCGTTTCGTGCAGATCGGAAGAACGCTTCAGGTCGCCCTCGATCTTAATCGTGCCGGTGTCGCTGAGATTCATGTCCGTACGAACCGGACGGCCTTCGAGGCGAACATGCCAGTGGTCTTCAGCAGGCAGCCACAAAGCAAAGTCAGTATTGGTAAGCGCGTACGGTTTCTTCTCCAGGCCAACTTTTACGTTGATGCGGCCTGCATCTGCTTCTATGTAAGGAAAGCGCGGACGTTGCTCGGCCCGCTTCTTGTCTGTAGGCGCTGTGGGCACCTGCTCGGCACGCACCAGCAGCCACTCAAGATTCCAGTGGCCATCACGATAGACGAGATTCAGGCTGGGCGGGGTGCGGTCTGTAGCGTTTTGCAGTTTGAGATTGGCGATCTCCAGACGTCCCTGCCATAGCGAGGTGAGGCGCACGTCGGCTGTGACCTGCCCGCACAGGAGCAGAGGCTCAGCGCTGAAGTTGGGATCGTCGAGTACCTGGAAATCATAAAGATCAAAGCCGGGACGCGGCAGCAGGCGAAACTTCACCGAACCGATTTTCACCTGGCGGCCCAGCGCATTGCTCAGGCTTGATGCCAGCCGCTTGCTGAAACGGGTGCCATTGACGTTAGGGGGCACGAAGATGCCCAACGCAAGCGTGAGAAGAAGCGCGAGAACGGTTTTCTTTCGCGAAGAAACTGCCATTATCCTGGTTTCAGATAGCTCGATTGTAGCAGCGCTGGCAAAACTTCCACCCCTGTTCCTGCGCTATCAGCGCACCAGATGGAACATGCGCCGCCACTGCGTCTTGTCAAAGAAGTGGATGATCACATGAAAGACGAACTGGATGCGCTCCTTTATCGAGGTGTGCTGATACTGGTCTTCGGGGGTTTCAAAGGACCAGTAGATAAACAGTGGACGGCCAATCACGTTTTCCTGGGGAATGAAGCCCCAATAACGGCTGTCGAGGCTGACTTCGCGATCATCGCCCATACCGAAATAATTGCCCGGGGGCACTACCAGATCCTCTCCCTGCATATGTTCTTTCAGCATCATGGGCCAATACCATGCCACCTGGCCGGAGGGAGGGACGGAGGGAAACTCGTCACGGTAAGGATCGTAATTATGTTCGAGCAACTTTACGTAAGGCTCGTTCAGGGCCTGGCCGTTGCGATAGACCACGCCTCGACGCAAATGAATGCGGTCTCCCGGAATCCCGATGATGCGCTTCACCACGTGCAGTCCCGGCTCCTGGGGGGAGAGAAAGACAATGATGTCGCCATGCTTGATTTCACGGTAAGGGACCAGCGGCCCAACGTAGCTGGCCTTACTCATCGCTGTCAGGCGGTCGACAAAAACGTGATCGCCGACGAGCAGGGTATCTTCCATGGAACGGGAAGGAATCTCAAACGCCTGCACGATAAAGGTGATGATAAACAGGCCGGAAACCAGCACCGAAGCTATACCCGCTATCGATTCCGGCAAGGTCTCTTTGGGACGCGGCTCTTTTGGCTTTGCAGTCTTCTTAAACAAGGGCAACAAGGACCTTCCTGGAGTCAGATGTCCTGAAGGAAGAGTTTACCAGATTGGGTGTTGGCTTTTGGCTCTTGGCTATTAGCTTTTGGCTGTTGGCTCTTGGCTTTCGCGTTCCTGCCATTTGATATGAATCCTCTGGCACCGCTATGGTTTCAGTTTGGCATTTATGGCAATTTTGGCAATCGGCGAGTTAGGAGTGCCCATCTAAATATGTGCGCAGATGATTTACTTTGGCACCGCCGGGTTTCAGTATCCAGACTGGAAGGGCATCGTCTATCCCGCGGATGTCAAGAAGAAGTACGGACATGAGTTGGTCTATCTGGCCCGCTATTTCGACCTTTGTGAGATCAATACCTCGTTCTACGGCCCGCTGAAACCGAAGGATGCGGAGAGTTGGTGCAATCACGTTGCCGGCGTAAATCCCAATTTTCAGTTCACGGCCAAGCTGACACAGGTGTTTACGCATGCGCCGGAACCAAAGAAAACATCCTCTTCAGTCAAAACCATCAAGTACACGCAGAAAGACGTAGACGAGGCAAGGGCCGGTTTTGATCCGCTGATGAATGGCGGACGTCTTGGAGCCGTGGTCGTGCAGTTTCCCATCTCCTTCAGGTTTAAAGACAAGAAAAGCCCCGATCCTCTCTATGGCAATTGGGACCACGTGCTGGACGTGACCAATTTGTTCCGGGAGTATCCGCTAGCGGTTGAGTTTCGCGATGCAAGCTGGAATGACGAGTGGGTGATCAGGGAACTGACGGAGCGCAACGTAGCCTTTTGCAATGTCGATCAGCCGAGGTTGGGCAACAGCCTGGACGGAACTGCTTATGTAACTGCGCCTTTCGCTTACTTGCGCATGCATGGACGCAATTACCAGAAATGGTTCAACTCGAAAAGCCGTGACGAGCGCTACGACTTCCTTTACACCGGCGAGCGGCTGGAGCGCGTGGAGAATCGGGTCAAAGAGATGTCAAAGAAAGCCGAGAAGACCTTCGTAGTGGCCAATAATCATCCAAAGGGTCAGGCAGCGGTCAATGCGCTGGAGTTGAAAAGCCTTTTGTCAGGCAAGAAGGTGAAAGCGCCGGAGTCGCTGGTGGAGAAGTATCCGCAATTGGGCGATAGAGTGATTGCGGAGCGGGAGGCGGCGTAGTCAGGAATTCAATTCGGACTCGGGACGCTGCCGCACTAGTTTTGAAGAACTTCGTTTGTTCTTTGGGGACTAAGGAACTGCTTAACGCACCAGGTGAAACATCCTGTCCCAGCGGGCGAATTGCCAGACATGGGCGAGAACGCTGCCGGAACCAAAGGATGGATTATCGGCAGCGTAGGGATGCGGCTCTCGTCCTTCGCGCAACGAGAGATAAATCACCAGCGGGCGGCCCACAATGTTGTCGCGAGGGACGAATCCCCAGTAACGGCTGTCAAGGCTCAGATCGCGATTGTCTCCCATCACGAAGTATTCTCCGGGCGGAACCACCAGTTCACCATGGTTGAGATACTGGCGCATTGATCCCCGCCACTTGCGGTCTTCCTGGCCGGTGTAGTCATTCTCCACCGGGAAGTTATCGCGGAAAGGTTCGTAGTTGGGCGTCTTGTGAATCACGTAGCTCTCCGGCGCGTAAACCTCATTGACATAGACATTTTTGTCCACCACGCGAATATGATCACCGGGTATGCCGATCACGCGCTTGACGAAATGCTGGGTAGGATCAATCGGGTAATGGAACACAACGATATCGCCACGGCGGATGTCGCGATAGGGAAGCAGATGACTCAAGGGGCCGGTGGTGCTGCCGAAATGAACTTTATCCACCAGCAGATAATCGCCAATCAGCAGAGTGCGCTCCATGGATTCAGAGGGAATCTGGAAAGCCTGCACCACAAAGGTGATCACAAACAGCGCGATTACGATGACCGACAGGAAAGATTGAAGGCTGCTGTAGCCGGGATCGATCTGCGGAGAGACATCTTCTTCCTCAGGTTCGAGGATTACATGCTCTTCCCTCTGCTCGGGAGCATCGTCAAAAACAATAGGCGGAGCGGTGCTGATTTCTTCTTCCGGAACAGGAGCGTTTTCATGGGCTGGAACAGGCGCGCCTTGCTGCCCGGCAGCGCACGGATGCGCGGAATTGCCATTCACCTTAGCGGAATCGCTGGCGGCCGCCGGTTCCAGGTTGCTTTCAGGAACGTTCTTTTCCGGATCAATTGTCATAAGCTCTGAGCTTGAGGACGCATATGTTCAAGCGCCTGCTTGGCCGCCAGTTGCTCCGCTTTCTTTTTGGTTGCGCCTTCGGCGCGGGTCACATATTCGGGATGATGCTGCCCCTGGATATAGATGCGCGCCTCTACCGTAAAGACTTTGCGATGATCAGGGCCATCTTCTTTCACGGTGACATACACGGGCTGAGCACGACCGCTGGATTGCAGCAGTTCCTGCAACGCCGACTTGTAATCGGTAAGGCTGAACTCGCCATCGCCTTCGACAATCACGCGCTCCAGTTCGGGCTCAAGAATCTGCCGGATGATAAATGCGCGGGTTATTTCAAATCCGGCATCCAGGTACATCGCTGCGATGAGGGCTTCCAATGCATCCGAAAGCAGCGCCGACTTGGAGCGGCCTCCGCTCCGTTCCTCGCCGCGTCCCAGGCGCAGATATTTTCCTACATCAAAGCGCAAAGCCGCGCGCACCAGATGACCACCGCTGACCAGGTGCGCCTTGAGCTTCGATAACTGTCCTTCATGAAAACCAGGGAAACGCTCCACCAGAAGTTCGCTGGTTACCAGCCCCAGAACGGCGTCGCCCATGAACTCAAACTGCTCGTTGTCCTGCCTCCCCTCCCCGGCATTTTCGCCCGCAGCTTTAGATTCTTCATGCGCATGAGAGCTATGAGTGAGCGCGCGCTCCAGCAGCTCCGGACGTTGGAAGGAGTGTCCGATGGCCGCTTCTAAAGCTTTGAAATCTTCTTTCCTCATACGTTACCTCCTTATATTTCTGCTGGTGATCCTGGGCCAGGGCCAGGTGGTACCAGATATACGGATCGGGCTGGGTCTTGTTCAACTCCGCGGCCAGCTTCAGGTCCTTTTCGGCTGTGGCATTGTCATCGGTCTTCAATTCCATAATGCCGAGCGCCGAGTGTGCCATAGACTGCAATGTGCTCTTGTACGCCGCAACCTGATCGGGAGAGGCCTCCGGAGGCGGCGTGAAAGATGAGTCCACGGTTTCCAGCGTGTGGTTGGCGTTTTTCTTGATCTCGGCAATCTTCTGGTCGCGATCCTGGTCTGCGTCGCTCAAGCTGTCTGCAAGAACGGTAGCGGTGAGCACCAGGGCGATAGGATTATCGGGATCAAGCACCAGCACTTTCTCGCCCATGGCCAGCATTTTCCCGGGATTGTTCTCATTCTGGTATTCGTGCATGGCCTTGGAATAGAGATAGCTGCGCAATTCGCTACTGGGGTATTTGATCGTAAACTCGTTGGCTGCTTTTTCTACCGCCGCTCCGCCGGAAAGCGCATATGCCTTGTTGTAATCGTCGAATTCCTGCTGGGTCCTGGCTTGTGGTGCACGCTTGCCCGCAGACTGCGGCTGCGTGCCTGCCTGGCTGGCTCCTGCTGATGGCTGCTGAGCGCACAGCAACGTACCCCACATCAAGGTGGCGATCCATAAAAGAGTCTTTACCTGCTTCATGCGAATTCCTTCTCCAGACTAATGCTGCGGCGCGCGCGGAGGAGCGTAAGGGTTAGCCAATCCCTTTTCGGCTGCCGCTTTGGTGTCCGGCGTGGGGTCACCGGCTTCCAGGGCTGCGCGGTAATGCGATACCGCGACATCGCGCTTTTCCTGAATGTCAAAAATCCTGCCCAGATAGATATGGCTCCAGGCCAGCGTGCGGGGGTCATGCGCTGCCTGTACGGCCTTCTCGAAATAGCTGCGTGCGCCTTCCATATCACCGGCCCGCGTCGCGGCGCGAGCGAGAATGAAGAGAGCGCGTCCGGGCTCCTGATTGCTCCTGGGATCACTGAGCGCTTCCTGCGCGAGCTTCTGTGCACCGGCGACATCGCCATCCACCAGCCGTTGCTCGGCATGATCCAGCAGCTTGTCATCGTGTGCTAACTGTTTGGATGCGCTGACGACTTCAGGTGCAGCGTGCGAAGCAAACGTAATCTCGGCTGCGCGCTTCTTCTCGTGGTTTATGTCGATGTTGTAGAGGAAGTCACCGTATGCGTCCTTGAGGCCGGTGGCTTCTTTTTCAAACTTCGCCAGAGTGTCATAGAAATAACGCGTGAGAATGAAACCTTCTTCCATGGAGTGCTGCATGGAAGCCAGCCGGGGTTCCTCGTTGTTCCTGGCTGCGGGCAAGGTGCGCGCTTCGATCGCCCGGATGAGCGACTCGTTCACCAGAAGAGTGATGTCTTCCTTATACGAAGGCTCCAGCGGAGCAGTCTGAACGCTCTCGAGTATGGGATCAAGGCGCTTGATGCTGCGCGCATGTTTCAGCGCCATAGGATCAAGGACGTAATGCAAATATGTATGGCGAATCTCATGCAGCCGCAACGGCTCCGCACCCTGCTCGGACGGAGAAGCAACCAGGAAGTAATTGTCGCCGTAGTTGCGAGAGTTGATCTGTGAGGGGGCCAGCAATGGCTCCAGATAAATGACGAATTTTCTTCCCAAATAACTGCTGAAAGGCAGCTTCAGGTAGAGATCAGTCTGGGTGATGACATTGGCGACAGGATCATGGAAGCGCTGAATCTGCTCTTCGTATTCAGGCTGATGTTTCTGCCAGATAGCATGAAGCCCCGACGTCTGATAGAAGTTCTGCAACAGGTTGACAATGCCCAGCACCTGGGCAGCATCGGGTGGAAGATCGGCTTCAGGCAAGGTGGGCTTGAACGCCGGGGCCTCGCCCATATCAATGGCTAAAGATATGTATTGAGGGATGTCACGGGCCGGATCGGCAGGCGTGTGCTCGCGCTGAAATTTACAGACCAACTGCTGTGCCCTGGTGGCTTCAGGGGTTTTCTGGATGGCCTGCTGTACCTCAGTACGAATCGTCTGCCGCAAGGGCAAGGAGTTATCAAGACCAGCATCATAGCCGCAGCTATTCAGGGCTGCAGCCATGGTGAAAATAGTTTCACTGACCTCGAGCTGCGCCTTGGTGGTTTGAGCAAACAGGCTGCCGGAGGCGGCAAAGGCGACACAAGATAGGAAAAGCAGTTGAATCCTGAGCTTCAGAACATCCCTCCATGAATTTGCGGGGAACTCTTAGTTTACAGCAGTTTAGGGGGAAATTGCTCGTCAGAACTGCCGATTTGGCTGGGGATTACCTCTTCCCGAAGAAGAATACGAAGAAGTATGTAGCGCCTGAAGCAAAAGCTGCTGCGCACAACATCAGGATAACCAGATTGCCGCCACGGAAAGCCACCATGACGGACAGCATCATAAAAAAGAAAGCCAGAAAGCTTCCAACAATTGTGTTTCCAGTCCTCATTGTGACTTCAGACGGGTAGCATTATACCCGTACCAGTCGGACCAGAGGGAGCGGTCGTTGCACCCTCTTCTCCCGCTCATTTACTCTAGCTGGTTTGCCTTGAAACGCTATGGCTGACCAGTTGAATAAACTCACGTCCAAGATTGACCCTACCTCCGCCCGCTTTGAAAAGAACATGCGCAGCATGGCCGAGCTTGTCTCCGCCATCCGCAATGAAGAGGAGCAGATACGCCAAGGCGGGGGACCAAAAGCCATTGAGTCGCAGCACGGGAAAAAACGTCTTACTGCACGTGAGCGCATCGACCTGCTGATTGACCGCAATACCGAATTTTTCGAGTTGGGAATTTACGCCGCCTACGAGATGTACGAAGAGTGGGGCGGGGCTCCTGCGGCGGGCGTGGTCACGGGGCTGGCGCGCATTCATGGACGCCAGTTCATGCTGATTGTGAACGATGCCACCGTCAAAGCCGGGGCATTCTTCCCCATGACCGCAAAGAAGGTCATCCGGGCGCAGAACATTGCCATTGAGAACCATATTCCCACCATCTATCTAGTGGACTCGGCCGGCGTCTTCCTGCCTCTGCAGGAAGATGTGTTTCCTGATACTGACGATTTTGGCCGCGTCTTTCGCAACAATGCGGTGATGTCCGCCAAAGGCATTCCGCAGATCACTGCCATCATGGGCATGTGCGTGGCCGGAGGCGCTTACCTGCCGGTGATGTGCGACACCATTCTGATGACCGAGGGCAGCGGCCTCTTCCTGGCTGGTCCGGCGCTGGTGCAGGCAGCGATTGGAGCCAAATATTCGGCAGAAGAGCTGGGCGGCGCGGCCATGCATGCGCAGATCGCCGGAACAGTCGATTACCGCGAAGCCAATGATCATATCTGTATTGAGCGCATCCGCTCGCTGGTAAGCAAGCTGGGACACAAACCCACCGCGCGCTTTGACCGTACCAAGACAGAAGAACCGGCCTATGCGGCGGAAGAAATTTATGGAATTTTTGAGTCTGATGCGGCGCGTCCATATGACATGAAAGAGATCATTGCGCGCATTGTAGATGGCAGCCGCATGGATGAATACAAAGCCGAATATGGCAAGACGGTAATCTGCGGATATGCCCGTATTGGCGGTTTTGCCGTAGGCCTGGTCGCCAACCAGAGCATGCACGTGCAGCAGACCGATACGCACTCGGGCGAAAAGCGCGTGGAGTTTGGCCGCGTGATCTACACCGAAAGCGCTGAAAAAGCTGCGCGCTTCATCATGGACTGTAATCAAAACCTGATCCCCCTGGTCTTCCTGCACGACGTAAACGGTTTCATGGTGGGGCGCGACGCCGAATGGAGCGGCATTATTAAAGCTGGAGCCAAGATGGTGAATGCCGTATCTAATTCCGTGGTGCCTAAGATCACCGTCATCATCGGCGGCTCATTCGGCGCCGGTCATTACGCGATGTGCGGCAAAGCGTATGACCCGAGATTTCTTTTTGCGTGGCCAACAGCGCGTTATGCCGTGATGAGCGGCGCATCGGCGGCCGGAACGCTGGTGGAGATCAAGATCAAGCAACTGGAGCGCGGCGGCAAGAAGCTGAGCGACCAGGAAAAACAGGAGCTGTACAACTCGACCAAGGCGATCTACGACCACCAGGCTGATCCGCGTTACGGCGCTGCCAGATTGTGGATCGATAAGATCATCGATCCGGTGGAAACGAGGCAGGCATTAATTACGGCGCTAGAAGCAGCATCGCTGAATCCCGAAGTAGCGGAATTCAAAGTCGGGGTGTTGCAAACGTAAGATGGAACCACAGAGGACACAGCGTATCGGTGCCATAACCAAAAGCCCTTTTACCGCAGAGGGCGCAAAGGACGCAGAGGAACCCAAAAAAAGTTTTGTGTGTCGTGACCTCAGACAGCTCGTACCGCTCAGCAATGGCGCAGATGATCGAATAAAATTTGCGCGAGAAAGCACGATTTCAAAGCACCTTGCGGTACAAAGGAACACGAAGAAAAACCTAAAGATTCCTCTGCGTCCTTTGCGCCCTCTGCGGTAATGATTTTATGAATTCAGTGAAGATGATCGAATGCCCCCGCGATGCATGGCAGGGGTTACAGGTACAGATTCCTGCCGCTCTCAAGGCCCACTACCTCCGCGCTTTGATTGAGGCGGGGTTCAAGCATATTGATGCGGTGTCGTTCGTCTCCCCCAGGGCCGTCCCACAGATGGCGGACTCTGAAGATGTATTGAAAGAACTCGATCCACCGGATGACGTCGAGATCATCGGCATCGTGGTCAATGAAAAAGGCGCAGAGCGCGCGATTCATACGGAAGCTGTCAATACGCTCGGCTTCTCTTACTCCGTCTCACCCACATTCCTGGAGCGCAACCAGCACCAGACACTGGAACAATCCGTTGAAGAGTTGGAGAAGATCAAGCTCAAGGCTGACAGTGCGGGACTCGATGTGGTGGTTTATATTTCCATGGCCTTCGGGAACCCTTATGGCGATCTATGGAATGCAGAAGAGGTCGTCGAAGCAGTTAGCCTGGTCGCGGACATGAACATCAGGCAGGTTTCGCTTGCCGATACCGTAGGGCTCTCGACACCGCAACAGGTGAGCGAGTTGGTTTCTGCGATCATCGAAGCCCATGGTCATCTGGAAATCGGGGCGCACCTGCACAGCACCAGAGCAGGCGCAGCGGAGAAAATACTATCCGCCTATCATGCAGGTTGCCGAAGGTTCGATTCGGCGATTGGCGGGCTGGGTGGCTGTCCATTTGCACAAAATGAGCTGGTGGGTAATATTCCTACAGAGATAGCAATTCAGGCGCTGGCATCTGTCGGCGCGGAGGTCCCTTTGAGTAAGCCTTTGGACTCTCTCACCGGCATGTCAGAAGAAATCGCGAAGAAGCATACTATGACGCGCTAATTTGTTGTAACCAGAAAGATTTTAACTTTACCGCAGAGAACGCAGAGGGCGCAGAGGAATTCAAGAAAAGGGCAGCAAAATTGAACAGGCTATTCAACACGCTTCAATACTCTGAAGCTGATCGCATCGCGATCATCACTCTCAATCGTCCAGACAAGCGCAATGCCATCAGCTATGAACTGATTGACGATTTGCTGGCTGGATTGCAGCAGGCGGCGCAATCACCAGCTCACATTCTCATTCTTACCGGTGCGGGTAAGGCGTTCTGCTCCGGCATGGATCTGGAAAACCTGAAGCAGCTTACCGGCCGCACCCACGAGCAGAACATTCAGGACTCTGAAACCATGGCGCGGCTTTTTCGCACACTTTATGACTTCCCGAAGCCGACCATTGCAGCTGTGAATGGCGCAGCCATTGCCGGCGGCACCGGGCTGGCAACATTGTGCGACTTCACGCTGGCAGTTCCTGAAGCGAAGTTTGGCTATACCGAAGTGCGGATCGGCTTTGTCCCGGCCATTGTCTCCAGCTTTCTTATCGCGAATATCGGCGAAAAGCGCGCGCGGGAACTGCTGCTCACGGGACGCATTTTCGACGCGCAGGAAGCCCACAATCTGGGGCTGGTCAATGAGATCGTCGCTCCTGATCAATTAATGGACAGAGCGCAGCAGTTGGCACGGCAGCTTCTGGAAAATAGTCCGGCATCCCTGCGCGCCACCAAGTCGCTGCTTTCCAGTTACACGCGGGAACGACTCGATCAACAGGTTCAGCAGGCTGTGAAAGAGAATGCCGCCATACGCCTGACCGCGGACTTCCAAGAAGGCGTTACCTCATTCCTGGAAAAACGCAAGCCGGCCTGGAAAGGCTGAGCCGAATGCTATGAACAAGGGCATTGTTGGAGAAACGAAACTCCGCGTCCGCTATGCCGAGACGGACAAGATGGGCGTGGTGTACCACTCCAACTTCGTGGTGTGGTTTGAAGTGGGACGGGTGGAGTTGCTGCGGCAGTATGGCTTTCAATACCGCGACATGGAAAAGGAAGATAATTGCCATATTGCGGTGGTGGACCTGCACGTTCGCTACAAGGCTCCTGCCTATTACGATGATGAGATCCTGGTGCGCACGCGGCTGAAGGGCGTTCATCGCTATATGCTGCACTTCGAATACGAGATTCTGCGGGTAAGCGATCAGGCGGTACTGGCGGAAGGCGAAACCACTCATCTGATCGTCGACGACAAATTTCAGCGTGCATCGTTGCCGAAGAAATACATTGCAGCCTTCACGGGGCAGGCGGCGGAATAAGGATCATGGCTACCATTCAAATCACTGGCGACAATCTCACGCTCGATGCGCTTGAGCAGATCGTTTATCAGCGCACGCCGGTTGGCCTGGCACAGGATGCCCGCCAGAAAGTAAATTCTGCGCGGGCCGTGGTGGATAAACTGGTCCGCGAAAACCGGCTGGCCTATGCCATCACTACCGGCGTGGGCAAGCTGAGCGATGTGCGCATCGACCCGGCGCAGAACCGGCAGCTTCAGATCAACCTGGTGCGCTCCCATGCTGTGGGTGTGGGGGAACCTCTCTCCGAAGAAGAAACCCGCGCCATGATGCTGCTGCGCGCAAACTCCCTGGCCAAGGGATACTCCGGGGTGCGCGCTCAGGTGATCGAGAGGCTCTGCGAGATGCTCAATCACGGTGTGCATCCGGTAGTGCCCTCACAGGGCAGCGTAGGCGCCAGCGGCGATCTTGCTCCTCTGGCCCACCTTGCACTCACCTTAATTGGCGAAGGCGAGGCCTTCTTCAAAGGCAAACGAATGAACAGCGCGGATGCCTTGGAGCAAGCCGGGCTCACTCCGCTGGTACTCGAAGCAAAGGAAACCATCTCCCTTATTAATGGAACGCAGGGAATGCTGGCCGTGGGCACGCTGGCTCTGTTAACGGCGGAAACCCTGGCCAATAGCGCCGACCTGATCAGCGCCATGTCGCTGGACGCATTAAAAGGGACAGATGTGGCCTTTGATGAGCGCATTCATCTGGCGCGTCCTCATGCCGGGCAAGTACACGTGGCGGCCAAGCTGCGCGCGCTGCTGGCTGGAAGCCAAATCCGCGAATCTCATATGGAATGCGGTCGTGTACAGGACGCCTATTCTCTGCGCTGCATTCCCCAAGTACATGGTGCGGTTCGCGATACTTTGGAATTCTGCCGCAAAACGTTCACGACGGAGATGAACTCCGCCGTGGATAATCCCCTGGTGTTTGTGAAAGATGACGCTGAAGGCGACATTATCTCTGGCGGGAATTTTCATGGTGAACCGCTGGCTTTTGCTCTTGATTATCTGGCTATCGCCCTGAGCGCGCTCGCTGGGATTTCTGAGCGCCGTATCGAGAGGCTGGTAAATCCGGCGCTCAGTGAAGGCCTGCCGCCCTTTCTGGCTCCCGACGCCGGCCTGAATTCCGGATTCATGATGCCGCAAGTGACGGCGGCTGCCCTGGTGAGCGAAAACAAGGTGCTGGCCCATCCGGCATCCGTGGATTCGATCACTACGTCCGGCAACAAAGAGGACTACGTCTCCATGGGCATGACCGCTGCCATTAAGTTGAAGAAGGTTGTCGCGAACACCACGAATGTTCTGGCGATCGAGGCATGCGCCGCCGCCCAGGCTATCGATTTTTTGGCACCGCTCAAGACCAGCCGTCCGCTACAGGAAGTCCATGCCGCCATCCGCAAGGTGAGCCCAAAAGTGGAGCATGACCGGGTGATGGCCGGAGACTTTGCCAAGGTGGCAGAATTAATCCGCTCGGGCGGTGTGGCACGCTGAGTCCACAAGCTCTACTGCAGTCACTTGCCCGACTGTACAATCTCTGCACATGAAGTTCATTAAGAAGCTGTTTGGTCAAAGGTCAGAAGAGGCGGTCGATAACTCCAGGCTTTTGCGCGCCATGCACGAAGTCGCGGTCAATGATTCCCACGCCACGCGAAAACAGCTTTACGAGTTGTTCCTGGATTGCCAGTTCTACATACCTGTTCCTGAATTACCCGAGGGTCTGCGCAAACCTGATGCATCGCCGGCATCTGAGCCAATACACATAGGGCTCCGCGGCTTCCTTGATCATAACGGAAACAAAACAACGCCTGCTTTTACCGATGCGGAAGCCTTGCAGAATTGGGACCCGAACACTCCTTCCATCATTATTCCCTCCATGCCATATTTCCAGATGGTCAGGGACACAAAATTTCAGCGGATCGCTATCAATCCTTATGACCCAATCCGAAAGATGTTGCGGCCCGGAGGCTTCATCACAAGAAGAGAGCTGGAAGCATTGGCAGAAGGATGGGCACCGATATCCTCTTCGGATACCGGACTCGTTAAACTCGAGATAAAAAAAGGACAAAAGGTTCTAATTGGTCAGCCTGCCAACCCACCCCCACCCGAAATTTTGCAGAGACTCATGGATACGGCAAAGGCTGTTCCTGACCTCGAAGCGCTTTACCTCGCGCAAATAGACTTTCCCAATGGCCAGGCGCAAATCGTTATTGGCGTGGATATTGGAGATCGCGATAAACAGCAGTACGAACAGGCGATTCGGCGTGTGGGAGAGCAAGTTGAGCAACTTGCCCCCGCACTGAATTTCTGTCC
Source organism: Candidatus Angelobacter sp. Gp1-AA117 (assembly GCA_003223515.1). Taxonomy (GTDB): domain Bacteria; phylum Acidobacteriota; class Terriglobia; order Terriglobales; family Acidobacteriaceae; genus Angelobacter. The sequence continues at coordinate 108,897 of QHVI01000030.1, read as the reverse complement.
ATTAAATACGGCATTCGGGCAAGACATCAAGCGTCTCGGCAGAAAGTTCTGGAGCAGATAAACGCTGCACAGCATTTCCAGAGATCACGCAGCAGGTTTCACCGGAAGGCGCAGTAATTGCCTGGCAAAAAATCTTCGCGTGCAGCCGAGGGGCAGCTAATGCCACTTACATTGCACATTCGAGCATGAATTTAAAAGAATTTTCGCATGGGCGGGCAGCAGCGGGGCAGATTCCTCCGCCCTACTCACGCGCTGAAGAAAACGCGCGTGAGCTTAACGGGCGTTCGGAATGACATCTCTCATTGGGATACAGCATGGTGTCCCTAAAGTAAGTGGCATTGGCCGAGGGCGGCTGCGCTCCATAAAATTTTATGGAGGTTACGCCGATGGCGCGGCGGCCTGCCCTGCCAGTCCCAACTCAGAAGCAATTCCCTTCATGGCTTCAATGCAGAAGGCGATGTGCTCTTCCAAGTCTATGCCCATATCAGCCGCGCCGTTGATGATGTCATCGCGGCTCACGCTGCGCGCGAATGCTTTGTCCTTCATTTTTTTGCGCACGGATTTGGCGTCCACCTCGGCCAGTGACTTGCCCGGCTTTACCAGGGCGGATGCAGTAATGAATCCAGCCAATTCGTCGCAGGCGAAGAGCGCCTTCTCCATGTTGGTCTCGCGTTTTACCCCGCTGTAGTCGGCATGGGAGAGAATGGCGCGGCGCACGTCTTCCGGATAGCCGCGCTCTTCCAGGATCTTGTTGCCCACGAACGGATGCTCCTGCGTCGTGGGGTATTTTTCATAATCGAAATCATGCAGCAGCCCGGTGATGCCCCACTTGTTTTCGTCCTCGCCAAACTTGCGGGCATAGGCGCGCATGCAGGCCTCCACGGCCATCATGTGCTTGCGCAGGCTCTCTGACCGGGTGTACTCACAAAGTAAACTCCACGCCGATTCGCGATTCATCATGGTTTATTACCTGTTTTCTCCTGCTTTTCTCCGGTTATTCAGGCAGCTTTACGGTTTTTACCTGAAATTTCTATTGACAATCCTAAAGTAATGCCTGAGACTACCGCCAGTTCGTGTTTTGGAGTGCCCGCTCTGGCACCTCCGAAAATCTAAATGGCTACAACACTGGCCCCGGTTGATTCCCGAGAGGTAGTGCGTTGCGACCATTGTCATCTCGTCCAGTTCCGGACCAACAATAATCTTTGCAGAAAATGCCGTACCTCGCTTGATGAGGACGAACCGGAACCCATCCTGGAAGTGCAGGCCCCGGCTACTGAGCCTGCGGCTGACGACCATTCTCACCTTCAGGTGGCCACCGCCATACGCATGTTCCGGCAAAAGTCTGGCCTGAGCCAGCGTCAGCTTGCTCTGCGTATGCAGGTGCCGCGCACTTACGTCTCGAAGATCGAGAACGAAAAAGCCATGCCGACCCTCTCCTCCCTTCAACGCCTGGCAACCGCGCTGGAAGTTTCGATGGCGGACCTGCTGAAGGGCAGCAACCGCACCCTGGAAGATGAAATCGGCGACCTGATGCAGGATGAATTTATTTCTCAAGTCGTACCTTACCTCAACAAGCTGGATGCCATGCAGCGCACCAGCCTGCTCTCGCAGATGCGCGAACTGAGCGTGCGCCCGAGGAGAAGCGCGTAACCCTTTTTTCCAGTTCACCGGCAACCGGAGCATCATGCTCCGGTTTTTATTTGGACAAGAATTGATGCAGTATAATGATGGCAGCATTCTCACGTATGGAACCCAAAGACCTTAGCGCCGCACTAAAAGACGCCCCTCCAGGGGAGTGGGTGGCCTTGTCGGAGGATGAAACACATGTTGTCGGGCATGGAATGTCCGTCGAAGATGCAATCAGGTCTGCACAGGCCTCTGGTGAAAAAAACTACACTCTCCTAAAAATGCCCTTACCTAACGTAGGACTTGCTGCGCCAGTGCGTGATTGATTCATGCGCTATCCGTATATTTCCTTAGGACCAGGTATACCTCTTCGACCATATCTCAGGATTTTCTTACAGTACGGCTTTGCAACCACAGATCGTATATTTGGTTTGCTCGATTCAATGCAGACTACCGTAACAGGTTCTTCAGGATGAATAATGCGTTTGCCGGACGCTCGGCCAGGCGGCGCATGAAGTATGGGTACCATTCTGTACCAAAAGGAATATAGACGCGGCAGCGCCAGCCGTCCTTCACCAGTTTCTGCTGCAGGTCGCGACGCACGCCATAGAGCATCTGGAACTCAAAAGTCGAGGCCGGAATCTTCTCGCCCTGGGCAAACTCGATGGTTGCACGAATCATATTCTCGTCATGCGTGGCGATGCCGTGATAGATTCCGCTCTTCAGCAGCATCTTCATCAGCTTTACGTAATTAGCGTCCACGTCCGACTTTTTTTCAAAGGCAATTTCCGGCGGCTCTTTATAGGCGCCCTTGCACAGGCGGATGCGAATGCCCTCGGCCACAAGCTGCTCCACATCTTTCTCGCTGCGATAGAGATAGGACTGGATGACGGCGCCAACGCGTCCGGCATAGCCGGCGCCATGGTGAAGACGGCGGACGAAATCAACAGTCTTCTGCGTATAGGCTGAGCCTTCCATGTCCACGCGCACAAAGTTATTGATCTTTACAGCATGCTCCACCACGCCGGAGGTGATCTCATAGGCCATGCTCTCATCCACGTCAAGACCCATGTGAGTAAGTTTGAGGCTCACATTGGCATTCAGGCGGCGGCTGGACATCTCATCCAGCAACTGATGATAAAGCTCGGCGCTCTGCCGGGCCTCTTCCGGGTTGGTTACGTTTTCGCCGAGATTGTCCACGCTCACCCCGAGCCCAAGCCGGTTGGTGGCCTGGGTGGCGCGCAAGGCATCTTCGATGGTTGTGCCGGCGACAAAACGGCTGGAAAGGCGTTGCCCGATGGCGCTTTTTTCAGCAAAAGAACGCAGTGACTTGCTTTGGGAAAGGGCAATAAATGTGGCTCTTAGCACAGCGCTCCTGCGGCACCTGGGTTTGTCATGAACTACTTTTTTACTACAGCAATTAGCGCTTAGCAATTAGCACCTGGTACTCAGTCCCTGCAACGTTCTTCTCTTCCGTGAGGGCAATCCGGGCAGCTCAAGTGGAGTACAATTTGCCTCATAGAAGGCATGCTATGAAACTTATTAAAAGCCTGGCTCTCCTATTGATCTGCGCAGAATTGGCTGCCCAGTCTCCTAAAGGAACGGCCCCTCGCGCCTCTGCTGACAAGTATCCGGCACATGCGGAGCAGAGCAGAGCTTCGATTGGAGCCCTGCTCCTCTCCCGCAAAGATGCGAGGAAGGTTTTTATCACGAATGTAGAAGAATGCTGCGTCGTGGTTGAGGTTGCGCTGTTTCCCAAGGGTACGCGCGTGAACGTCTCGGTGGATGATTTTGTACTGCGGGTAAAAGGCGCTGATATTGGCATTCGCCCTGCGAGCGCTGAGTTGATCGCTGCCGACCTGGTTGAGATCGTCCCAGGGGACCGGACAACTCAGGCTGGGGTCGAGACTCACAGCGGCATTGGCTATGAACATGGCGGAATCGATCCTGCAACCGGCCAGCGCCGTCCCAATGGGGTCGTATACTCTTCTGGTGCCGGCGTCGGTGTCGGCGTCGGTGGGAAGACTACACCTAACAATACCGAGACCATTCGCTACGACCGGCGCGCCATGGAGCAGGAACTCAGCGGAAAAGCTTTACCTTTGGGCGAAGCTTCAGCTCCGGTCTCCGGCTATCTTTACTTTTCGGTTCCCAGTAAAGACCGCAAGAATGTCCACCAACTGGAGTACACCGGGAATGGCGAGAAGGTCGTGCTGAATTTGCCGTGATCTCGCATTCTCCTGGACTTGCTGGAACTTTAAATCACTAAGTACAAGCGCACGGATGATAAAGCCACGAAAGTTCGCGCCGTCGCGGACGGCATCGGGTTTGAGCGCTGTAATACTATCACTAAAGCAGAGATCGGGAGAAAGAAAATTCACCCCCAAAAACTCCCCCGCGCTGTAATTTTCCTTCAAAGGCATCGTCTCTCGTGTAAGGGGGCGAGTCATGTTCGAGGAAAGCACGCAAAGTCAGGACGAGAAACCCGGATGGGGCAGAGGATTGCTTGAAGTGGCAGACGGAATTCTTGGTTTTCCCGATGAAATAAGCCTTACCATTATAGTGGTGCTTGCAGGTGTACTCCTGATATATTGCATCGTCAAACCTTTGATCGAGTATTTCTCAAGCAACGGAACTCCACCTGGCATTCTTTGAGGATGATGGAAGTTTCATTACGGTTTTTTGCCGGGGTTCCATTCGGGCTTGAAGTCTGTATTAGCTAGCCATTCCACAGGCTTGAACATCGATTCTATTGCCTGTTCCATGTGCCTGAAATCGATGTGCGCCAGATCATCACTGGGCCGGTGGTAGTCGTTGTGCAAGCCAAAACTGGAGACGGTATGGGCGATGATCCCCTTCTGAGCCAGCGCAAAATTGTCTGAGCGCTGGAAAAACTGTTCGCTAGGATGAGGATCAGCAACCAGCTTGGCGCCGTGTTTGGCGAGTTCCGTACCAAGATTGCTGCGGTCGAACCCGGTGAGCCAGAGTTCGTCGGGCTTCACGGCGGAGTCCGGACGACCGATCATCTCAAACTCCAGGTTGGCAATGATGTTCTTGAGTGGAACCGGCGGATGCTCAAGAAAATACTGGTCACCCTGGCCGCCGGTTTCCTCGCTGCCAAAGAGGGCCACCACTATCGTCCGTTTGTGCTCTTTTGCAACCAGCGCGCGCGCAAGTTCAAGAACAGCCACGCAGCCTGAAGCATCATCGTCGGCGCCGTTATAAATATCGTCTCCATTGACGGGTTTCTGGACTCCGATATGGTCCAGGTGAGCAGTAAGCAGCACTACTTCATCTTTCAACTTGCTATCATGGCCGGGAATGATGCCAATCACATTGCGGGTGTGCCACTGCCTGGGGCCGCCGCGAAACCTGAACTCACCGGAGACATCCTGGATATAGCCGCCATGATCACCGGCAGGCTGTACGCCCATCTCGCGCAGTTGCGAAGCCAGGTAGACGGCCGCTACCAGTTCATCGGCAGTGCCGCTGCCACGTCCTCTCAGAGCGTCGTCTGCCAGAAAGGCCAGTTCGCCATGGATGTGGTTGGCAAGGACGTCATGCGCGGGTGCATCCTGCGCAAAAAGCGGGTAAGAAAACAGCAATACTGCCGATAAAACGAACGTAAGGGGGGCTTGCACTGGTCCTCCGAATGAGCAGTATACGTGTAAGCGCGGATTCGCGGAATGCACCTGTGCTTTTCACGCAACACTGCTATATTTGTCTTTCACCCATGTACAAACCTGCTGTTGCGGACCTCAGAGGTTCGCTGATTTTTCTCATTCTCGTTTTCTCTCTGGTCGTGCTCCTGAGCGGGTGCGGAGCTGTCTCCGAGAAACCCGAATACGCCTATGTGGCTGAACCGGAAGCCGCGTTGCGCGATCATGTAGCCACCCTGTACAACAAGACCGGGTTAGTCCATAACGGTGAGCGCGTGCAGATTCTGGAGCACATGCAGAACAAGCGTTTCGTGCGCGTGCGTACCTCCCGGGGCGAGGAAGGCTGGATCCAGGACCGCTACCTGACGGATCAGGAAACCTATGACCAGTTCCAGCAGATGGCGCAAAAGTTCAAAGACGTTCCCACCCAGGCTGTGGCGGTGGCTCGCAGGCCGGTAAACCTGCACGTGACTCCGGGACGCAAATCCGAGCACCTCTATCAACTCAATGAAAACGACAAGGTGGAGCTGCTGCAGCGCCAGACTGCCGACCGCAACGCACCCGCGACGGCGGTCGCCAAGCCCGATAAACCCGACAAAGATAAAGACCAGAAAGACAGCGACAAGAAAGACGCAAAGGACAAAGACAAGGATTCCGAGTCAGACGACGATCAAGCGTCTAAACCAGGCCAGCCGGTGATTCTGGAAGACTGGTGGCTGGTGAGAGATGCGCAAAAGCGAGTGGGCTGGGTGCTTGGTCGCCTGTTGTATGTAGATGTCCCAATCGAGATCGCGACTTATGCCGAGGGCCAGCGCATTGTGGCTTTCTTCGCACTGGATGAGGTGCAGGACGAAGACAAGAAAGTCCTCGAATACCTGGTACTCCTCTCTGACAACAAAGACGGCCTGCCTTATGACTATAGCCAAGTGCGCGTCTTCACCTGGAATGTCCGGCGCCACCGCTATGAAACTGCCTATCGTGAACGCGGTCTGAACGGCGTGTTGCCTGTGACCCTGGGCCGGGGAAACTTTGGTAAGGAAGGCGACCTGCGGACTTTTACGCTGCGTGTGCAGGATGAAAACGGCAGCAACCGTGAATTGCAGTACAAATTCAATCCTCCCATTGTGCGCCGGGTACTTGGACCGGGAGAGGAGCCTCCACCCAAGCTGCACCGCAAATCGAGACGCTCACGTTAGCCGAGGGCATCCGGATACAAAGATGTGCCGTCCAAAACGGGTATGGCAGAAAAAGTTAAACAACTGAATCTGGAACGGGATTACAAGAAATATCTTTATTTCCTTGATGGCAATGGGAATGTGTGCCAGAAACCCAAATCCGGAGAGGGTGAAACCAGGGTACTGGTGCCTAATGCCGTGGAACGCGACAACCAGTTCCTTTACTTCATTGATAAAGAAGGAGATGTTTCCCGTTCGCCGCGTGCAGCCCGTAAAAAGAAAGAAAAAGAAGCGGCCTGATCGGGTGAATGAAAGCACATTCTTTGAACCTGCTCGTCTTTCGCGAAGGGCGCAAGACTGTAAGCGGAACAGCACTAAAGCTCGCCCTGATCCAGCAGCTCAGGCTGGGTGGGGCTGATGCCGTCCTCTCGGCATTGCTGTATGCAGGAGAATTGGAATGTGCTATTGCCGATGAGCATCAGAGCACGCAAGCATGGGCAGCAGTAACAGATGCCGCTGCTGAAACCCTCGTTGCTGCCCGTCCAGCTTCTGCTTTGCTCCAGCAGTTCAAACGTCTTGAAACTGCTGTTCCTCCAGAGAATCTGGTCCTCTCAACTCCTGAAGGGTTCGCGTATTACGCCCTGCATCCATTGGCCTTTGCCGATGTCCTGACCCGGCTAGACCCACTTCCAACCCAAGCTGTAGTCATTGGCATTCGCAGTATTGGCGTGACCTTGAGCGCGGTCTTTGCTGCGGCCTTGCGAGAACATGGCTGCCGCGCAGAGAGAACAAGCGTGCGCCCTAAAGGACATCCTTATGACCGGCGGGCGGAATTTTCTCCGGAACAGCTTCAGCTTGTGACGGATGGGATTTCCTCCGGTGCGGCTTTCTTCGTGGTGGATGAAGGGCCGGGCATCAGCGGATCGTCCTTTCTGGCCACAGGAGAGGCGCTCGCGAGGGCCGGTGTGGCCCATGAAAGAATTACGTTCGTGTGCAGCTACGAACCGCACGTTGAATTACTGCGCGCCCCGGATGGTCCGCAGCGCTGGCGAAAGTTCCGCTCAGTGGCGGTACCCAATGGAACCCGCATTCCTGCCGGTGCGCAGGTGTACATTGGCGGCGGAGAGTGGCGGCGTTACTTTCTCAAAAGCGAGAGCTGCTGGCCGGCTTCATGGCTGAATTTTGAGCGCGTGAAATATGTGAGTTCCGGGGCGGCAAGTCCCCCCGCCGATCCGAGATTCTTCAAGTTCGTTGGGTTCGGACATTACGGCCAGCAGCTAATAGAGCGCGAATCAACCATTGCTGAGGCTGGATTCGGGCCTAGCCCTCGCATGGAAAGCGATGGCTTTGCTTCCTACCCGCTGATTAAGGGCCGTCCCATGTCTGTCAAAGATCTTTCAGAGAGCGTGCTGGCCCGCATGGCTGCTTATTGCGCTTTCCGGGCACAGGCTTTCAGGATTGAAGCAGCCGATTCTGATGCGTTGCGGCACATGGTGCAGCACAATCTCCATGCACTGCGCTTTGATACTTCAGCCACGCTGGAGATCATCCACCCTGCCATCGTGGATGGCCGCATGCAGCCGCACGAATGGGTCCTCAGTGCTGACGGCCAGATGCTGAAGACCGATTCCGGCGCTCATGGCGACGATCATTTCTTTCCCGGAGCAACCGACATCGCGTGGGACTTGGCCGGAGCCATCATCGAATGGCAAATGAACACGCGCGCGACAGAGACGTTCCTCAGGATGTACCACCGCGCCAGCGGCGATGATGCCCGCGCCAGAATCGGCGGCTATCTCAAAGCCTATGCGGTGTTCCGCTGTGCCTGGTGCATGCTGGCCGCGAATGCTCTGGAAGGCACAGCAGAGCAACAAAGACTGGAGCAGGCGGCCGCAAACTACGGAGCATTATTGATGCAATCTGCCACCGATTCTGTGCGTAAGTGATTTGAACCATAACGCAGCCTAGCCGCAACCAAACCTACCACGGAGACACGGAGGCACGGAGAAGAGCAAAACCTTACCGCTGATGAACTGATGAACGCTGATTCTAAATTTCACCACAGATCAACACAGATAAACACTGATTACTGTTGGGTAACCATGCTTGAAGTTCCTTCGCACGACGAGAAGAATTTCAGGAATAGCAATACAGAGGGCGCAAAGCCGGCAGAGAAAGATCACAAACTTATCTGTTTTTATCTGTTTAATCAGTGGTAAAGCTTTTGGTTCATCAGCGTCAAGCGGTAAGGTTTTATTTCAGCAGATCGCAGCAAAGAACTTACGAGTAAAAATCAGCGATCATTTCCACCACGTACTGCTGCTCGTCTTCGCGCAGTTCGGCGAACATCGGCAATGCCAGTACGTCAGTAGCGGCGCGCTCGGATTCCGGCAGATCACCTGGGGCGTAGCCCAGATAGGCGTAGCACTTCTGCTGATGCAGAGGTACAGGATAATAAATCTCTGACCCCACACCGCGCTCGCCCAGAAAAGCCCGCAGGCGATCACGATAACGCACCCGGATGACATACTGGTGATAAATGTGGGTAGCTTTGGGATGGGTTTTCAGGATTGTGACCGGCGCGCTCGAGTCTGCTCCCGTGCTGGTGAGCCCAGCATGACTCAACAGACGGTCATAAGCACGCGCGCGCTGCCGGCGCTCTGTGTTCCATTGTTGCAGCAGCGGCATCTTCACCCGCAAAACCGCAGCCTGGATGGCATCCAGCCTGCTGTTGGCGCCAATTTCCTCGTGATAATAGCGCTGCCTGCTGCCATGATTGCGCAGGCTGCGCATACGCTCCGCCAGCTTTGCGTCATTGGTAGTCAGCGCACCCGCATCACCGAAAGCACTCAGATTTTTTGTGGGATAGAAACTGAATGCGGCTGCCAGCCCGATCGAACCAGCCAGCTTGCCGTCCCAGGTCGCGCCTACGGCTTGCGCGGCATCTTCAATCACTGCGAGATGGAACTGTTCAGCAACCTGGTTGAAAGCATCCATATCCGCGCATTGCCCGTACAGGTGCACAGGCAAGATGGCTTTCATGCGCGAGCGCCCGGCCTTGAGCTTCTTCTCAACGCTTTGGGGGTCGAGATTCAGAGTCTCGGGATCGATATCGGCGAAAACCGGGAATGCTCCGGCGCGGGTAATCGCGCTGGCGGTGGCAAAAAAGCTGAAAGGGGTGGTAATAACGTCGTGTCCTGGACCTACACCTGCGGCAGCCAGGGCCAGCCATAATGCATCTGTACCAGAAGCGCAGCCAACAGCTTCGCGGGCTCCGCAAAGTCCGGCAAAATCGCGCTCAAAGGCAGCTACTTCGTCGCTCAGAATGTAGCGCTGGGAGTCGCAGATGCGCTCGACCGCAGCCAGCACCTCACTGCGAATGGAGGCGTACTGGCGCGACAAGTCCAGCATGGGGACCTGCATCACCGTTTTTTGCAGGGCGCTCTTCACAAGGCTCTCTAACCGGATTTTAACATTCTGGAGGAGGGCGGGTTTGGCCCCTTTTGCCGCCGGGGAGTCGAAGGTCTACAATGCTTTAAGGAGTTTATCTTAGCTGTTCTCAGGGTTCAAACGGTATGGAAGTCATACAGGAGAAAGATCGGCAGATGGAAAACAAGCCGGCGCAAAACATCCAGGACTCATTTCTGAACACAGCGCGTAAAGACAAGACGCAGATCACGATTTATCTGTTGAGCGGTGTGAAGCTTTCCGGGCGCATCCGTTCCTTTGATAAGTATTCAGTAGTCCTTGAAACGAACAATCAGGAACAGCTCATCTTTAAACATGCCATTTCAACGGTGGTCATGTCGAAGGGCAGTCATTACGGAGAAAACCGGACACATCATTCCGCAAGTACGGAAAGCGAAGCCAGTCCAGTGAAGTCGGAGGGCTAGGTTATTCCCAGGCAAGGTTCCCGCCGTTTGCATGCTCCGGATGGGATGATCAGCACCCGCAATGACCAACCGGAACGCTCTTTCCTTGTGGCTGTCGAGTTTCGCCGCCGTTCACGTTCTGAAAAGGACATTCATCTGCCTCCGGGCGCGGTGATCGCTCGCGATGCCGCCGCGGTGGGCACACAGCACCCGCGGTCTGCGGTTCAAGGGCTGGAGGAGTCGCTCGCCGAGTTCCGCGAACTGGCCCGCTCTGCGGGCGCAGAGATTGCCGGCGAATTCGTGCAGCGCCGCGACCAGCCTGACCCGGCTACCTTGATCGGCAAAGGCAAATTGCAGGAGATCGCCGGGGCCGTAGCCTCGGCCCAGGCGGACGTGGTGCTGGTGGATCATGAGCTTTCACCTTCACAGCAGCGCAACATAGAAAACGAAGTTGATGCGCGCGTGATCGACCGGACACAACTGATCCTGGATATCTTTGCCCGCCACGCCCGCACTCGTGAAGGGCAGCTTCAGGTGGAGCTGGCGCAGCTTGAATACCTGCTGCCGCGACTCGGCGGACGCGGTATTGAAATGTCGCAGCTGGGCGGCGGAATCGGCACCCGCGGCCCCGGTGAAACCCAGCTAGAAACGGACCGCAGGAAGATTTACCGGCGTATCCGCCACATCAAAGGCCAGCTTGAAGAGGTTAAGCGCATCCGCGGCCAGCAGCGGCAGCGGCGTGAAGCTGTCCCGCTGCCGACGGTGGCCCTGGTGGGCTACACCAATGCGGGAAAATCCACGCTATTCAACGCGCTGACGCGGGCCGGCGTGCTGACATCCGCCAAGATGTTTGCCACGCTCGATCCAACCGTGCGCTCCATCACGCTGCCCAGCAAGCGCAAAATCCTGCTCTCAGACACAGTGGGATTCATTCGCAACCTGCCGACCACCCTGGTAAGCGCCTTCCGCGCCACGCTGGAAGAGGTACAGCGCGCCGCGCTGCTCCTGCATATTTCGGATGTGACCAGCCCCATTGCACATGAGCAGCAGAAGCAGGTCGAACAGGTGTTGGAAGAGCTGGAAGTGATGAGCGCGCCGCAAATTCGCGTGATGAATAAAACCGATCTGCTGCCGGAGGCACAGCGACGCTCACTGGTGAACGGTGGAATGAACGTCTATGTTTCGGCCACTAAGAAGCTTGGCCTCGATGAACTGCTCCAGGTTATCGACGGCAAGTTGCACGTGGATGCAATCCAAACCATGCGCATCAAAGTGCCGCAGACCGAAGGCAAACTCCTGGCCCAGATTGAGGCACGTGCCCGTATCCTGAAACGCGCATACCGCGATAGCGCCGTGCAGATGGAAGTGGAGGCGCCGGAATCGCTGGCGAGGGTATTGCAGAGGTATGCGGTTCTTCCCCGCGCCTCGCGTAAAAGTCAGAGCCAAAAAAGCCGCAAATAAGGCCAATCAAACGAATTTACGAATTTACGCGAATCTGTAACCGCACATTTAGCGACAATATTTCCCTCTTGAGACAAAACTTAAGAGCTACAGGCTAAGTACTAAGGGCTGAAAATTTAAATGGGCTTGAAACCAAGAAGCGGTGACTTTTCCTTGGTTCACAAGCCCATTCGATCCTGAATCGGATCGGAGGTGATGTATCTATTTTAGGCCACTCTTACCTTATGTCAAGTTCTGCCGCAAATTTATTTTTACTACTTAGTACACCCGCAGAGACACTGGAAATCGGGTGAGCGGGAGATCTGCTGATCAGGTGATCGGAATATAGGGCAAAAAGCCCAATAAGGGCACAAGCGATATTGCTGATTTATAACATTCTATCTACCTGATCTCTCTGGCGGCAGCCAGCATCTCGTCTGCCCGGGCGCGCACCCGGATGTCTTCAGTGAAATTGACCCAGCGCACTGTGCCGGTGGAATCCACCAGGAATTCCGCAGGGCGGGAGATGTCCGTGCCGCCGGGGCCGCCTTTCGCATGCACCAGATCATATTGGCGAAGGACATCCTCTTTGGGGTCGGAAAGAAATGTGTAAGTAAGACCGGCTTTCCTGCACAGCCTGGCGGAAACCTCAGGTGTATCTACGCTGATGGCCACGGGCTTGACTCCTGCGGCCTGAAATTCCTGCAACTGCTTCTGAATGCCTCGTAACTCGAGGGTGCAGAAGGGTCACCAATAGCCACGATAGAAGACCAGCAGCGTTGCTTTCGGCGGTGCGCCTCCCTCGGGACTGGAAAGCAACTGTGACAAGGAGACATTCTGGCCATGAATATCGCTGAGCATGAAATCAGGCGCCTTCTGTCCAACCTTAGGCGCTCCGGCAGAGGCCGGCACTTTACGGACGTCGACAAACATGGTGACAGTGAATATGAGGATGACCACTGCCAGGAGCGTGGAGATCGAGCCTGAAATCTTGCCACGATACAAGTCTGGCTGCCTGAAGGCCCGCAGCAGGCCGATCGTCAGCAGGATGACCGCAACAATGGCCAACGCAAGGTTGAGCCATGGAAAAACATGCTGTCCGGGGAGCCGGGTGAAATACAGCCCCTGGCTCAATACTGCGGCAATGGTGAGCAGAAGACCGATCCAGATAAGTTTGTTACGGCGAATATTCTGGGGCGACATGGAGGTGAAGTGTAGCAAAACCAGTGGTGACATCCAAAGCTATTTGGTGCAGTCAGAATTTTTTGCCGCTGATGACGCTGATTCAACGGTTGCTCAACAGCGTGGTGGAGCCACAACCAAAGACTTTCACCGCAGAGGGCGCAGAGGACGCAGAGGTAGCAAAAGTAAGTTTATGTGTGTTTAATCTGGCACTGTTTGTTCCTCAAGATTTTCAGGTCGCCAAAGCTGGAACTGGAAGGAGGTCAGAGCAGCATGAAATTCTTCGCAGGACAACAAGAATTTTGGATATAGCAATGCAGAGGACGCAGAGGAAGGCAAATAAGCCGCGAATAACGGCAATGACGCGAATTTTACGCGAATCAGAAGATTGGGTGACGCGAATAAAACAGCCGGAAATTCTTTGCAAAAAACAAGAATTTTGGAGACAGCAATACAGAGGCGTTCAGGGTGATGGCCATTGAGGGTGTTTTTGCTGCCGGTCTGGATCATGCAACCATGTGCTACTGGCGCTACCCGCTACCAAGCCCATCCATCGTGGGGATCCGGGTAGCGCCTGCTGACAGAGTAGCGCTACCCGGCATCATTTCCGACCTTCTGAGGGGGCAGGTACTGCTGCCAAAGAGAGGAGAAGTCCCTCGCATAGTAGCCTCTGAGAACAAAGTCAGTGCCGAGCTTGATATTGCGCGAAGTAATGCCATGAGGGCGAAGCAGACGGGCAAGATCGACGGGATTCATCGGTGCGCCGTCATGCCAGGTACTCCAGGGGCGATCTTTGCGGGAGTTCAGACAATTGAGGATGGCAGCGGTCGGCAGACGACGAGCGTTGCGCGTCTCGGTGAAAGCTGCATGAACATCCGAGACAAACTGAACAAAACAACCTTGAGACGAATCCTGCTGAAAAATGCGGACGAAGGCATCCCGAGCTTCCCTGGGCACCTGGCCTTCGATAAGGCCGGCAATCTGCAGCAGCGGCTCAACGCAATCCTGCTGACGGGCAGTGAGTTGTGCAGGCAGCGCAGCACGTTGACAGGGAGCAGCACGATTCAACTGCTCAAGATGGGCAGCAGACCATTGTTTCAGCCAGACCACGAGCGGCGCAGCCTCTTCTCTTGCGTGCTCCAGAACAAAGCGTCTCATGGTTTCATCAGGCCTGACAGCATGGAGGGTGATGGGAACCGCACGATCATGAACGGCAGGGGGCAGGATGCGCATGCCGGCGAAGGCTTTGGGACAAAAGACGTCAGCCGCAGACGCTGCGACCTCATATACTCCTCCACGTTTGCATCCTGTCACCAGCAAGCCTCTTACTCCGGCATCGGAGGCGCCAAAGGTGTTCTGGCATTCGTCGAGCAAGACGGTGGGGCGGGTGCTGATGATTTTTCGGGTCAGGACGCCTGGACCGACTCCGGTCGCGTGCCAGGGATGGGCGCATACAAGACTAAGCAGATCCAGGCAGAGGCTTTTACCAGACTGCTTTTCGGTTGAGCAAATATTGAGGTAAGGAGTGGTACGGGCAGCCGAGAAGCAGTGGGTGTGAACGGTCCACAAGGAGAGCACGGCAAGCTGCTCAGCAGTGCAGTGGAGATACTGGCGGAAGAAGCGGGCCAGGCGATAAATCATCTGGTGCGCAGGAATTTCCGCAGGTTCAAGGCCATGTCCGCTCAAAGGCGGAAGGACTTCAGTTGCGCGTCTGTGGCCGGGGGATGTATGCAAATGGCTCATAGGTCTCCAGGCTTGTGTAATATTATAGAAATATTACTATGGATGTCAAGAGAAAAAGAGAATTGGGGGGGGATTCTGCCGGGTCATCCGCCTGAAGGGAGTTTTCTATGATTAGCAACAATTCTATGAGGGAGAAGAACAATCTCGTTCTTTGCCCGTGAACTTGTACGGGTTGCTGCTGATTGCGGGCTATGTTCCTCGCCAAACGGCAGGAAGATTATTCCCCAAGCTTAAGCCTTGAGAGTATCGTATCCCTCATGAAATTGCGCCGTCTTTACACTCTCCTGGTGGTGTGGTGTGTTCTTATGACCGGACCGGCGACTCTCATCAGGCTGGGTGTGTTTCGGTTACATTGACGTTCAAAAGAACATAGGCGGCACTCTGATCCTTTATTGGGTATTGGGATATCTCGCCCAGTTCGTGATGTTCATGTGGATCATGAGTCTGGCGGACAACCATGAAGTAATCTGGCGGACCCTGCTCTGGTGGTTTTCGGCGTCCCTGCTGCCATGGGCCCTCGACTGGACACCGCCGGGTTCGTTGCTTTTATGGGTGTGGTATGCGGTCGCAATCGGGCTGCCGTGTTGGATGGCTTTTTCCGCACGACAGGCAGAATCATTCAGAGAACGCGCTGTCCCGGCCACCGGGGTTGTGCTGGAAGTCTTGAAGCCGATGATGAACGTGGTCATCAACAATGTTTACATCAAGCGGAAACTACGCCTGCGCATCGAGCGCGCGGACGGGACCCCGGCATATGAGGCAACCTGGAACGGGTTGTTCATGCTGGGCGATATACCTTCACCCGGAGACAAAATCCCCATCATGGTTGATGCGGCCAATCCGCAGCGGGTCGATTATGACCAGGGTAACGCTAACGACACAAATACTGCGGCCACTCCGCCGATCCGAGAGTTAACACCGCCGGCAACAAGCCACAGAACTCTCGGGGACGAACTGGAAAGGCTGGCAAGTTTGCACGAGCGTGGGGCTCTGACCGACGGCGAGTTCGCCGCGGCTAAGAAGAAATTGTTGCATTAGGGGATCTGAAATATTGGTCGGGGCGAGAGGATTTGAACCTCCGACCCCCTGCGCCCAAGGCATAAATTATAAAACCGGCAAACGCTTGATTTTAAAACATAGTCATTTTCAACAACTTACAAACCGCTATTGCAGGTTTTTGAGCTTTTGGATGTTTTTTGGAATTGGCAGCTACGGAATCATCTACAGCCTTGAAGCCTAAAATGAACTACCATTGGACGGCGTGCTGGATTTGCAAGCAGTGTCGCCGCAGTATCCGCATGGACAGGGCTGCTGGATGCTTCTGGTTGAAAGTAGATTGTTGGAAGTAGATTAAGAGAAAGTCTTGTGAGAACTTCGGATTCGTCCCCCTAACTTCCGAATTGCCGACGATCGCCAGGAACGACAAAGAGCCTTCATCGTGAGCGTTAGGCGATTCCCCCAGGTGTGAGAAAATGCGCATAGGGAATCAACGTGCTCACCGTGCCGGACACGGATAAATGTAGCGAGGATAGTGCACATCGCTCTGGCGAATGTTGCGACTCTCAGCATTCCCAATGACGAGATTGAGAGCAGTTTTGTCTGTTATGTTCGCACTGATCTTGAGCCGGTAAGGTTCGGCGATGCCCGCATACAAGTCTGCGAGGAAGCCTTTCAACAGTGTCATTTGGCCGGGATATTTGAGGTTGTCTACGGAGTGAAATGAGAAAAAGTATCCCGTCGCATGGCTGATCTTGTCTGCTGGTTCTTGACTCAGCGTTGCGGAAAGTGGTTTATTCGGGTTCAATCCCGGCGGGAGCTTGCCCTTAAGAGGATCAGTGAAACTCATGGCATAGAATCGTACGCGGTTTTTCAGAATTATCTCTTGGATTTGCTCAGGACTCGCGTTGCTACCCGAATCTTCCGGATGGCCGAATAGAAAAACCGCATCTCCAAATTCCGGCGGCTCCAGTCGCTTCGTCGCCATAAGGAGTGCGTCATAAATTCTCTCGCTTTCGTCAGAAGCGTCTGGGCGGGCGGAGACTAACTCGCCGAGTCGCTTTCGCACCCCATCTGCGGAAAGTAGTGGTCCTATTGGGCTGTTAACTCCCGTCACAAAAATGGCAAACCTGTCCTCTGGCCGAGCATGCCTAATCAAACTGAGAGCCATTTCCGTTTCCAGCTTCCACTCATCCTTGGGAACTTTCCTGCTTGTGTCCAAGATGAGGGCAACTCGCTTTCCCCCGGCGTCGACTGCGGCATTTTCCACGGCTCCGGCTACATCCCCAACGGTTATTGCCAAATCTCTACGGGTTAGATTCTTAACTAGTTTGACAGTTCCGGAGGAGGCAATGAAACGAGTGACGACAAGCGGCACTTCGCATGTGTTTTCCTGAGCCGAAAGCGAACAGCTTGCCACGAACAAAGCCCATAAGGTCAACAAAGGCCTGAGAATACTCATAATATCCCTCCTAATTAGACAGAGAATGGATCGGCGTTCATGCAATATACAAACGTTTACACTCCACGGTGACCAGCAGTGCGATTTTGGGCATATTACGGACTATCCGGCACAATCCTGCCGAGACAGTTGGGCCAGAAATCCTGTGCCATTGCAACCACAAAGAAAAATCGGTCAGAAGATTTATCCTCCTTCGGTGTTTGAAAGGCGCGAATACTCGTCGCTGCGCAATTCTTCCAAGCTGATCTATAATCTCGGTGGGATGGCACCAATATTGATATTGAGGACCAAGCCTCTAATACATAGTGCGGAAGAACAGCGAAGCGTTACAGGAACGCAACTACCCGACTAACAGGCTCACCTGCCCTCGACTCAGGTGCGCCTCGGATTCTGCCTCAGATAGACTGGATAGATTTCCTCTTGCAACTCAGTCACTTAGAGATTGGTCGGGGCGAGAGGATTTGAACCTCCGACCCCCTGCGCCCAAGGATTTGCCGCACGAAGAATCAACAAGTTAGCTGGATTGTCATGGAGTGATACCAAGCAGTATCCATGCGGGTATTCAAGAGTTTCCCGGTGGGGGGTGTCACTCCATGATACTCAGTTTGGTTAGGTGATGGGCACAATTTTGGGCACAATTTTCGGCCCGAAAAATCGAAGGCTCATTTCGATGGCCCCGGCAGAGCACCCTTCCCCCCGGTACTGAAAGGCGCGAAGTTCCGCGCATAACATCACAAAATATTTTCTGGCTTGGGAGTTCCTGAATTTCAGCCAATAGGTAGATTTCTCAATTGACATCACTGCTTTGCATCTGCAACACTTGCTGGCAATACAATGTCTACCTTTTCCACTCGCTACGCTGCTAAGAAATTGGACATAGATGTTGCCACCCTAAGCCGTTACATCAAGGCCGAAAAAGTGCCTGCACCCAAAATCGTGGAAATTGGCGGGCTGCGGGTGCATTCGTGGACAGAGGCAGATATTGAGCGAGTCCGGGCACTCCTGCCCAAGATCAAAAACGGCAGAACTGCCCGGCACAAAAAGCAAGCGCAGAAAAAGCAATCGAAGCGAAAGACTAAACCATAACCAGCGGGCAGCGCCCAGTGTGTGACCACTGAACGCGCCCTAACCACTGCAACACCATAGGAGATGCAATGGCTGCCAATAAGCGTACACACTCACCACAGATACACACAAGCCGCAGAGAACTCGCAAGTTTTCCCGAAGCCGAAGGCAAGATCGTGGAAACGGTGGAACTCTTTTCCGACCACGAATATTACGCAATCACCCTGCGGTTTCGGGATAAGACGGCGCTCAATTTTGCTCTGGAAACTGCCGTTTTCACATTTCCTGTTCTGTCAGATTGGACAGATGGCAATGAGAAAATTCTCAAGAAATACAAGTCAGTCCGCAGCAACGTTCAAAGAATGTAACGGCACATTGACCGCACTCAGGCCCGCTTGCACGGCGGGCCTTTGTTTTTGGCCATCTCTACCGTTCATGGGAAACTTGAAATGCTAACTTCGGTTTGCGAATGGCAGCTTTCCTACTCGCTTCCTGAATGCACACAGCATCAATAATTCGGAGTCGCGGGGATCAGGTGAAGGCGACCAATACACCCAAAGATCACAGTGCAAGAGTTTGACAGCTTCCCCGCCACTGTGAGGACTCTTGGCCCCGTATATATGGCGATAGAATTCCCCTAGACGCTTGGTTAATGTCCGTTTTGTGGTCTGCCCTATGTAAATGATTGGCTGGTTCGGAATCCATCGCTGCCGCTCGGATGGTTCCAGATAATCGGCATCTATTGTGCAACTGCTGGCGTTTGCATCTCCGGTAAGAGCCACAACGTAAATGCCAGGGCTTTTGTCTGGTATCGGCGCACCCCATTGCACTGGCCCGTGTGGTGTAAGGTTTGCTTCTTTGAATAGTTCTGCTACGGTGAGATTTGCTGCCATTCCCAGCCCTCTGGAATGTTGGATGGCGTTATAGCTGGGTTGGATCACACGCCCGACAGCAGCCTAGAAAGCGAAACGCCGAATCCTACAGCGATAATGTGCAGAGTGTCGAGGCAGATATTCTTTTGGCCGCGTTCCAACAGCCCCAAATAAGTCACATTCAAGCCAAACTTTTCTGCACATACCGCCTGTGTCCAGCCATGCCGCTCGCGTAGCCGCCTAACCCGTTTCCCCAGCCGCTCTCGTATTGGATTGGACACACTGGCATCATCCAATGACGCGGGCCGCATCAAAGTGCCCATAGGCACTGTTGCCTAAAGGCACAATGCCCTTGCTGCTAGGGACTATATGCGTATCACATCAAAACGGTTTTTGTTAACTCTGCTGGTCGTCCCTTCATTTGCGCTGGCTTCTTTTGCTCAGGATTCCAGCAAGTACCCGCTGACTTTGAAATTTATCCAGACCACGTCTTCAACAGCGGCCTCTGCAAACGCGCAAACACAAACTAACTGCACTCCTGTTCCGGGTACTCAGCAGATAAACTGCAATTCCCGGCAGACAGGTGGCGGGCCGCACACTATGCTGACTTCCACGGTTGAAGCAAGCGATGGCAACACATACGAGGTAATGTGCATACAAGGCGCGGGAGCACGATTTTTGGCAGGTGGCGCAGATGCTGTGCGGGCACAATCTGGCTTGCCCATTTACAGCGGTTGCCAGATGCAGCCGGGAACGTATCAGGCGAGATGGGACAAGGGCAGACTGAAAGTGCTGCTGTATGATCCCAAAGGCAAGCATAAAGAAGTCACATTCGCAATCCTTGCTTCTTCTCAGACCGTAACCAAAACAAACTCTGTTGTCACGCAATCTAATTGCGCTGATAAAAGCACTTCGCAAACCCTAAGCAGTCCGACTACCGTTAAGGATGCTTATATTGGAACGATACGGCTTGAACTCGGAATACCTCGCCGTGTAGTCGAAAGCGAATTAGCAAAATATTACCGTGTGACACCCATAGGCTCAAATGGAGATTCTGTTTATGACGCGAATAATGATTTAGGTATGGTGGTGTTTAATGCCGATAAACTATCAGCCATTATTTCAGTCTTCTACAGCAAAGAGGTAGGTGATAAGGATTTTTCTGAGATTTTGTATTCAACTGTCAGCAGCTTCGTTCATGATACTGGAAACGATTGCAAAATCCTCTCCATCCCGCACCAAAGCCAGGACAATATACAGATGAAAGGACTTGTGTTCGCTTGTGGTGATAGAAAAATGCGACTCATGATTGTGACCGACTCAGCCGGAACCAAAACTCTTACTCTGAGTGAGGCCGTTAGCGAAAACCCTTGACACTCACGTCTATTGTGAAAAATCAAAAGTGATTCCAGCAGCTTTCATTTTTTGGAGCCGACTTAGAATAGTCTGCACCTGTGCAAGAACTGCCCTGACTTCAGGCGGCTTGTCAGAATACTTGCGGTTTATTTCTGCAACAGCATCTTTTGTTGGAATTAGATTTCCGTCTTTGTCAAAATCAACCATAAAGTTATCTCCGTTATATTGGAATTGAGGTTCTGGGAACTAGGATCAGCAGTGGTTTGTCTTGCATGTGTGCTTCCTCAGTCAATTTCAAAACCCCGCAATGCTCCCCTAGCAACCTTGCAGCTTTAACGCCATCATTCCGGCCTAGCATCATATTGCTGTAAATGAAACCCACAACGCAGCATTCCAATTTTCTCTTGTCTCTCAGCAGCTTCTTTCCCAGACATTCATAGGCCAGCAACTCTTCCCGCGTCATCAGTTCAAACACTGCATCAGGAATCGCGGCCCGGCCCTTGCGGGCTTGCTTCGGGCTGTACCCGGCAGCACACAAGGCATCGTAGATGCTGCTGCCCCTCAGCAGCGCATCTTTCACCCGGCGATGTGATTCAGTTCTTTTCCTCGCTTGGAACAGCATAGAACGGCCCTCAGCGGCCTGCTCTGGCCCTTGGACATGGACACGTAGGTTAGACGTAGAAAAATGGCTGTACGGCTTTCCAGTGCGCTTCCAAGGCCATTTCTAATCAAAGTACATATACGGCGATGGAGGCCAAATATCCCAGCCCGGACACCGGATAACATGCAGAACTTTCAGGCGTGTCGTCGTTTATCGTCGTCAGACTCATTTTGAGGACAAGAGTCATGAGATCAAGCACTTGTCCCGCATAAACGTGCATGTCATTTATCTGAAAAAGACAAAACACTATATCTATCGAGTGATGACAAAGGTCAGATATTCCCTTAAATCTTTGCGTTTCGGCCATTTAGCAGCGTTCCAGCAATGACGACATATTTGACGACATCCGGGCCTGCCTGTATTCATGGTGCTTCTACCAAGCGAAGCTTCTTATTAACCTCACGAACTTCATGGCTCTTAGTCAAATTTTCGATGGCATGTTGAAATGCCCATATACCTTGGCGATCTGCGTTGATATTGCGCCGCACGTTCCGAACGCTGGAATCAGGATGTATACGGAGGTAACGGCGTATTTTTTCCTCCAACTTCGCAATTGCGTTGTCTGCATCAATGGGATCAGTCGCAATGCGAACGCGAAACTCATAATCCAGCACCTGAAGAACTAAGCCAATAACTTCAGCATCAACCTGCGCCTTATTCATAGTGACTGCAAATAACACCATCAGAGAGCGTCCAAGAGTATCCAACCGCGTAGTGTGGGGACTAGATGGGAGAGCGATATACCATTTCTCAAAGGCCGCCTTTGCCTCATCATCAACAGGAAATCTGCGCGGCACGGCCCCGGCGTGAGAGGCCGCCACTTGTGCAACTATCCGATCTGGGAATTTTTAATCGTATTGTCCCATTCGTGACCTTCGTACAATCCGGCAATCATCGGCAGCAATACCGATGACTGTGCCTTAGCTTTATCCAGTAGTGAGCGGAGTTCGTCATATGCCAACAGTGTGTCGGGATATTGGGCCAACACTCGCGCCAAACCCTCTGCACTGCCAATGCCTTGCTCAATGTGCGGCATTTTAGTGCTTCCAAGACTGTCAAAAAAATGCCGTGTCTTTTTCAAGGCAGTAGTCTTTTTCGGATCACCAGAATCACCCAATAAGACTGTATAAAGACGTGTATCAAAAGCATTGCACCGAAGAATGTCAAAGCAGCCGCGAAAATAAATTCCGGCGGTACTTCTGTACCTTCTGCAAGCACTGTAGCCAGTTCTCCCAATGAACCAACAAGTGCGTCTTTTGGAAAGATGGGCAATCGTGCCAAAGTCGCGCCAGCATTCTCTTGAGAGTCTGAGTTTGGCAACATTCATTGATTCTCCCTGCAAAACCTTTGAGCTTCTTCATGACTGATAAGCACACGGCGACAGAGCCGCACAGGTTTTAGTTTGCCTTGCCGAATCCATTTCCGAATCGTGCTTTTTGAAATCTTCCAAGAGGATGCGAGTTCGTCTAACGTTAGCAATTCAGGCGCACCATTCGCAGGCTTCAGGGATTCCGAGTCAACGTTAAGCATGTTTCCTCCTGCGTAGCCGTTCCATAACGGAGAGGCGCGACACTTGCCACTTCCCATCAACTTTTTTGGCTTCGATCTTGCCGGAATAAATCAGGCGATAAGCGTTATCAAGAGAGATGCCCAATGTCCGGCACATCTCCACAACTGACAGGTGCTCTGGCTTCATTTTCAACCTCCAACAATTCTATTTTATCTTTAGTTGTTGTTGTTATATACTACTAAAGCAAGAGGGCAAGATGATGACGCAGCGACACCCAAGGAAACTCTCAAGCAGGACTGAGGCATTCAGGGCGAAGTTAGAGGAGGCAAACAGTCTCGAAGAAATTCAGCGTCTGTGTCTTCTTCACGTGGATGAAGTTTCTGAATTGAGTCAATTTGAATCACGAATTCGGCAACCTCAGTTATTGAGAGAAATTGCAAATCTGAAAGATGATGGGGTGTCTCGGCTTGTTAGGACTTTCGTGTCGTTTCCGCAAGAGCCAGAGGCAAATTACATTACCCTACGCAACCAGCTAAGGGAAATCTGGTCAGGCAGCACACGCACTCCATTGTTGCTTAACTCATGGCTCATGCGGCAGCCTTCCATGAAGGCAACACAGCGCGAAATAATTGAGTTCTATAGCTACTCATATCCGCCTTTCATCTGCTCGTTGCGTGACAGAAAATTGATTCCCAACCCAGGCAGTCTGCGGGCTGCGCTGGTTCAGGCTGTGTTGGATAGATACGACTATCTCCGAATCTGCCAGAACCGGGCCTGTCCTGCCCCTTATTTTGTCGCTAACCGCAAAGATCAAAAGATGTGTGATAACGCCGATTGCAAGGCTGAAGCCCAAAGGCAGTTTGCTCTTGATTATTGGAAGCGTGAGGGACACAAACAGCGGCTTTCAGCAAAACGTAAGAAAACGAGAACACAGGAACAATCCCGCAAGTTCAAAAACAGAAGAAACACAACAAAGGAATAAACCAATGGCAATTTACAAAAGAGGCAAAATCTACTGGTACAAGTTCATGTGGAACAGCGAAGCGATTCGAGAATCAACTAAACAGGGCAATGACAAAGTGGCGCGTCAGATGGAGGCAGCGCACCGCACGTCACTCGCAAAAGGCGAAGTGGGAATACGGGATAAGAAGCAGAGCCTAACGTTTGCGGAATTTTGCGATAAGCGATTTGAGCCTTGGGCAAAAGCAACTTTTGAAAAATCATCCCCTAAAACATGGCTGGATTTTTATCGCGTCGGGTTACGAGCAGCTAGGAATTACAAACCCCTTGCGAATTTACGGCTAGATGAGATTACAGGCGAACGTGCTGCGGAGTTCGCGGCATATCGGCAAGCGCAAGGGCTGCAAGTCAGTTCTGTAAACAGTTCCTTGCGGGTGCTCCGGCGCATCTTGCGCTTGGCTGTTGAATGGGGGGAATTGCCCTCTGCGCCCAATATCAAACGATTACCGGGAGAGCGCCATCGGGAGCGAGTCGTTAGCCCGGAAGAAGAAGCACGATACCTCTCTGCCGCTACGGAGCAATTGGCGGCTGTCGCCACAGTTCTCGTTGATTCAGGCTTGCGCCCGGAAGAGTGCTACCGTTTGCGCTGGGAGTCCATTACTTGGTCGAATGGACGCAATGGCACGTTTCTTGTGACGCATGGCAAGACAGCGGCAGCCCGGCGAGTGCTCCCAATGACTCCCAGAGTCAGAGCCATTCTGGAAACACGCTGGGAGAGCGCAGGCAAGCCCGCAGAGGGTTGGATATGGCCCGCGTCCACCAAGAGCGGACACGTTGAACCTTGCAGCCTCAAGAAGCAACACCGCAATGCTTTACGTCTTGCCAAGGTGCGCCCATTCGTGCTCTACAGCTTGCGCCACACGTTTCTTACAAGGCTGGGAGAGTCCGGTTGTGATGCTTGGACTCTCGCCCGTATCGCTGGGCACAGTTCTATTACCATTTCAGCCCGATATGTACATCCCTCAGAAAATGCCGTGCTTGGCGCAATGGAACGGCTAGGGGGTGGGCACAAAAATGGGCACAGTCCTGAATTGACGGAATTAACAAAAGAGCCGACCACGCGGCTATTGGCTTGATTCGCCAAGAGTTGATTGGTCGGGGCGAGAGGATTTGAACCTCCGACCCCCTGCGCCCAAGGCAGGTGCGCTACCAGGCTGCGCTACGCCCCGACATGACTGGAAGTCCTGGTACGGTCATTTTATCAAAGAGCAATGAGCAAATAGTAATTGGCAGTTAGCCAAACCAGGAAGAAATGCCCTTCGTCACTGGCCCTTGAGCCAAAACCAAGATCAACGTCAACCCGACCTTCGGTCGTGCAGAGCAGCCTACATTCAATTTGCGACGCGCCTCAAATTCTTTTAGGGAAGGCTGTGCCGGCTGCGTCTTCAATAGAGAACCGGAATTAGCCCTTCACGCTTATTTGCAACACCACAGAGCGCAGCCAGACACTTACGGGCTGTCGCGAAGGAGCCGGGAATGCGCGTGGGGCGAAGCCTGTAATTGAAGAGGAGAAAAGAAAGAAATGATTACACCAGTCACAATTTTACCCGGCATGGATGGAGTTGTAGGCGGAGCTTACAATGTGTCCACCAACCAGTTATTTTTTGTGGAGTTCGATGGCGAATTTCATCGCCTGAACGTCGCAACCCACGCGGACACCCTCATCGGCACGGGGTATCAACTGCTGGAACATATCGCACTGAGCCGCGATGGACGCCATGCCTATGTCACCGAGCGCGGCAGCACTGCCGGAGCAGGATCGCTCCTGAAGGTTGACCTGCTGAATGCCAATCGCGTCCACGCGACGGTAGTTGCCACGGGCATGACCGCGCCTCACCAGATCGTGCTCGATGAAGACCGCTCCCAGGCCTATGTGGTGGAATTTGCGCCCGCGGGACGGTTGCTGCGCATTGACCTTACCACCGGCACAAAAACTTCCATCATCGGCGGATTGCAGGGAGCTGTAGGGCTTGCAATCACCACAGCGCGCGATTTCGCTTACGTATCCGAGCAGACAGGCGGCAGGATCACTCGCATCCGGCTGGCTGACGGACATCGTGAAGTCATCACTACCGGCCTGACCGCGCCCTTCTTCGTGAACTTCCTCGGCTCAGGCGAGAGCCAGTTGATCACTACCGAGCGCGACCCCGCCAACCATGTAACCATCGTCAACATCGCGTCGTCGCCGGCAACGGTCACGCGCATCGCCAACGTGCCGTTCCGTCCATCCGACGCTATTCCCGCCGGTGCGGGAGAGGTGCTGGTGTGCAGCGACCAGATCATCAGCAAGCTGCAACTGCTGCCATACACATCGACGGGCACAATCCTGCTGGGATTCGGATACGTGCCTTTCAACAGAATCGTGAATGGTTTCGCCGACACCACGGTTGATCCAAGCTACTTCTTCCAGGTGAAAGACGCGCCCTTTGGGGGCTCAGTCCCGGTGATGGTCAACCATCAGGGTGCGTCCACGGCGGGAGCACACTTCTATGTGGTGGAGGTTGGCGGAGTCGCGCAGACTGCGCCTTTCACCGATTACCGCCTGAATGCCGGGACCGGCAATTTCGATGCGATCACTACCTCTCCGGTGAACGGGATATTTTTCCCGGTGCGTCCGGCGGGAGAAGTCTGGCTCAACCAATGGCTGGGCGGGTTCATCCATACCGATGCGAATCCACCGATTGCGAATGGGCTGCGAAACGTGGCTGTGCGCATCTTCAGCGCGGCCAATGCAGCCACGGAAATCGGCCACGCCACTGACGCGGGCCGTCATGTGCAGATCATGGTAGACAATGGCTGGCCAGTGGCTTCCATTGACCAGATACTCCACAACGGCACTCCGGTCTCGACCTGCGCGATGGTGCATGTTGGATCGACTGGGGCGAACGACCAGTTCCAGTTCACGATCACAGCCAAGGACCCGGAAAAGCACCTGCTGAGCTGGAGCCTCTCCGCAATGTGGGGCGACAACCAGTCAGCGGGCATTACATCGCAGAGCTACACTCCGGTTCCCACCAAAGAGTGGCTCGGAGTGGCGGGAGGAACGGTTCCGGCGCCAGCGTGGCACGCCACGGTGCCGGGCGATCTCACCTCAATCAACTGTGCCCATACCTTCTATCTGGGAGCGTGGGACCGGGTGATCAACGGGTGGAATTACCTGCATTTCTCGCAATACCACAAGTCAATCACCATTCTGCCGTAGAGGCCTAGGAAGTCTACTATGGGGCCGTCCGGCAAATTACTTTGCCGGACGGAATTTCTTGAATTGCCAGAAGTCATGCAAAGAATTGTGGGTTCCCACAGCTGCGCCGCCAAGGCTTGAGATGCAACATAGCTGTCTGGGTGAAGACAGTCGGCATACGCATTATTTCCCCTTATGTCGTGAAACGCGGCGTGAAAATCGGCCAGATAATCTACGTAATCTGAAATTTCGGGTTCATCCCAACCCGTCTCTTGCAACAGCTTTTGTTTGTGGTATGCAACTTCTTGCTGCGATGTCTCCAGCTCGAATGCCGAGTACCACGCGCCCCGGTCAGATGAGTTGAACCGGGACCCCGTGGGAGAAGGATGGCAGAAAGCGGCATTGATGATTCGGTACCTGGGGATGCCGAACACCAACTCTCTTGCATCCATGCCGGGCAGATGGCCTTCCTCTGCTGCAAGGCGGTAATTGGTGGCGTTATCGAGCTCGAAAATATCACTGAGAACATCGTCGTTGTCTGTGAGCCGCGCAAGTACAGAGGCTCCGCCGTCCGCATATCGAGCGGGAATCAACCGGTGAGTATCACGAACATCAAGATCCAGAACAGGGGGAGTTCTGTCGGGCACTTACTTTACCGGCCTCCCCTTGCGCTATCTAAGAATCTGCGGACGCTCAGCATCCCAGGAATGCCGCCCTTGATCATAAAATCGATTGGGCGCGCTTCTTTGAACATTGGATTCTTGTTAGGACGCGTGACCCACTGATTCGCGAGCTTCTCATTGAAAAGAATGTTTAAAGCCTTAAAAATTCCAATCACAAGCGAAACACGCGTGAGTTCATCCTGGGACAAAGCCCTGTCCTGCTTCTTTTTTAGCTCAAAAAAGCCGCTCTCTGAGATTTTCCCGAACAATGGGATGGCCTGGGCTGTTGTAAGCTCCCATTTTTCCACGATCTGGAAGAATGCCTGCATAGCCGAGCGGCTCAGCTTCTCTTGTGTCTCCTTCTCGGTAAAATCAGGAATCTTGTTCGGCCCCAGACCAAGATCTGGTAATGCAGCTTTAACCGCCATCGGCTATTCTCTCCACAATTGGATAAATTATTATCTTTTATTGGATGCAGATCAAGCTTTATCTGTTTTTCTCCCGATCTGGCGAAAGGGCTGGGGGGCAAACAGGCTCAGATAGGTGGGCACGACAAAAGTCCAGCGACAGAAACTGGCCCCAGGAAGAATTTGTGATTGGCCTTATCTTGAGTATGAGAAGCCGTTTATGGCTGCACTTTTGTGATTTGCAGCCGGCTATTTGGGTTAAAATCTTTCCCAAAATTGGACCGGGTGGAAATCCTGTTCCGAGTCTGGAAAATGTCAATCAGCCTATGATTATGTTGGACATTCCCGGCATTCTGGAATAATTTATCGAGTTCCCCCAGGTTGCAGAATCTCCCCTAGGATTCGAGGATTCATCAAATGAGCATGAAACTAACGGCCCGGATCGTTCTCATTTCGGGAATGCTGTCTTTAACCAACGTGGCGCTTGGTACGGCTTTAACAGATGGTCCGAGTGTTCCGCTGCCAAAGCCCGGTCCATCAGCTCCTCAACCAGATGGACCTTGGCCCATGCCAGATTGCCCAACGGTAAATTGTGACCCGATGCCTCTTATAAGTAACTGAGGTAATGAGAGCTGTTAAAAGGATTGTGAGGCGGCGCAATTGGAAGTATCCTCTTACTGAATATGTCGTTAAAAGTGCTTCTCCCGCAGCTTTGGATTGCAGGCATGGTGCTTCAGGCACTGCTTGCCATCGTACTTCTTGCCAAGAAGACATGGAAAAACTTCCCCGTTTTTACAATTTATTCCATCTTTGGTTTGATGATGGGACTCAGCCTTTACAGCTTACGCTTTTCAAAGCTGGCTTATAACCAGGTGTATTGGTTTACCGAGGTGCTGGGACTTCTCCTGGGGTTTGGCATCTTTTATGAGATCTTTCGCACACTTTTGAATTCTTATCCCGCACTGCGTACCCTCGCCCGGTCAATTTTCCAGTGGAGCGCCCTGGGTTTAATGCTTCTTGGGTGCATTGTTTTTTATTCGCAATCTTCGGGCGACCACAATCCCCTCATGTCGACAATGCTGGTGGTGGAAGAGGCTACGCGCACCATCGAAGTAGGTTTGTTAGTTTTTCTTTTCCTGTTTGCCAGCGCCTTTGGCTTGCATTGGAGGCAGTACCTATTCGGCGTGGCATTGGGATTCGGGATATTCATCAGCGTGGAATTAGTGGCTGTATCGATGCGCCTGCATTTTGGGCATACAGCGGAGGTCGCGGTTAATTTCGCACGAATCATCGCTTTCAATTTGAGTTTATTAACCTGGCTCGGATACCTGTTGATTCCCGAGTCAACTGCACGCAATACAGATCTGCCCAAGCTGGCCCAGCTTGAGCAGTGGAACCATGCACTTACGGAGCTTATTCACCAATGATTACATTCATCGTTTTGGCCATTGCGCTTTGTGCTATTGCACTGCTTTACTTTGTTGCCCGCAGCCGCGGGATTCATGCGGCCGGGCAGGCTGAGCGGCCCGTTGATCTGGACGCCTTTCGCACCCTGATGGACCGTGATGATGAAGAATTCCTGCGGAAGAAACTCTCGCGGAGCGAGTTCGTACACCTGAAACGGCGCCGGGTTGCGGTCACCGTAAAGTACGTTGGACGCATTGCGAAGAATTCCGCCATCGTGCTGCAAAAAGCAGAGAACCTGCGCCAGGACGCCAATGCCGAAGTGGCACAGGCGGCAGCACAAGTGATCGACATGGCGACGCAAATCCGCATGCAATGCATGGTGGCCTTTGCCAAGCTGACGGCGGAATACCTGTTCCCATCCCTGCAGCTTACTCCAGCCACGCTGGAACCAACTTACCAGGCCTTGCGAGAAAAGGTTCTGCGTCTTGGTTCACTGCAACCACAGAACGCGGCCCCGCTGGCCACGGCTATCTGATTTCACCCTTCCCCCTTCTTCTGATAAAAAGCCCCGTGGCAGCACGGGGCTTTTTATCGCAATCCTGAAAAGGGAAACGCGATTTTTAACAGTGATTTCATTGATTCGTAACTTGCGGTTTCTACTCAATACCGGAACATTTAAGTACAATTGAGACATGCTCCTGCAAGGCGTCTTTCCCGCGGTAACCACTCCTTTTTATTCTGACGGGAGTGTCTACTACAAAAAGATCGAGCACAACATCGACCGTTATTCCAGAACGCCCGTGGCGGGACTGGTGATTCTCGGCTCGACGGGTGAAGCGGTGATGCTCAGCGATGAAGAGCGCCGCGAGGTATTGCGGGAATCCGTGCAGGCCGCCTCACCGGAAAAAGTGCTCATTGCGGGAACAGGCGCCGAGTCTGCAATCGAAACGCTGCGGCTCACGGAATACGCGGCCAAGTTACAGTATGACGTTGCGCTGATCCGTACTCCGCACTTCTATCGCCCGCAGATGAAACCCGAAGCCCTGCTGGCCTTCTACCGGACGGTGGCCGACCGTTCCCCCCTGCCGGTTCTGCTGTACACGGTGCCGCCATTTACGGCGTATGATCTGCCGGTGGAGGTCATCGTCGCCCTGGCCGAACACCCGAACATCATCGGTATCAAGGAGTCGAGCGGCAACGTGGAGAAAGTAACCACCATGGTGCAGGCAACCCGCCACATCAAACGCACCGCCATGGCCACGGAGGTCTTTCAGGCGGTCACAGCGCGCATGCTGAACTCCCCTGCTCCGGCTATAACCGACGATGGCGGACAGCTCGTAAGCGTAGGCGAACTGACGGGCAGCGGAGGCTCCGCGATTGGCGTCAAGTCCAGGATCAAAACGCGGCAAAAAGATGCCGGATTCCAGATCCTTGTAGGTGCAGCGCAAACCCTGCTGGCTTCTTTACAAACGGGCGCCAGCGGAGGCGTGCTGGGCTTTGCTGCCCCTGCGCCTACGATTTGCTTTGAAATTTACTCGGCATTCAGAGACAATGACATGGAGTTGGCTCGGACAAAGCAGGACAGTATTGTCACCGCAACAAAGCGGATTGTTTCCGAATTGGGAATACCAGCGGTCAAATATGCCATGGACCTGAATGGGTACTATGGCGGCCTCCCTCGGTTACCGTTGGCGCCACTTACGGCTGCACAAAAATCGGAAGTCGAGGCCCTGATGGCCCCGTTCCGCAATTAGTCTCTCCCGGTGCAGCGGCGGCAGTGGGTCGTAAGTTTTTTCTTCCGGGTCCTACAGGGCAGCGCTGTTTTGTGACACCGTATCATTGGGCAGGCTCCAGAGATAGACAGCGTCTGATGTTGCCTCTGATGTGCTCGCAAGGCAAGCCGGAGTCTCCGGCACGGAACTTTGGAGTGCGGAGTTCCGTCTAGATATATCAGAATGTTATACTTAGGGTTAACCATCGAACCCTTGCTTAATTTATTGAAGACGTTGTACCTGATTAGACGTCTATCGTAATGTTATTGATCGAACTGATCTTTGGTTATTAAAGGATCAACCGGAACCTACAAGTGGATACAGTTCTCTCAGCAGGCAAAAAGTTACGCGAAATGCGTGAGCAGATTGGGCTGACTCTCCGGGATGTGGAGATTGCCAGTACTGCCCTGTCAGACGTGCGTGGCATTGAAGAGTTCATCATCAACCCCAGCCGCCTCTCTGATATCGAGACCAAAGGAGTTGTGCCCAGCATTTACCGGCTCTACGTCCTCTCGGTGATCTACCGCACAGATTTTTCTGAACTGCTCAAGCTGTATGGCGTGGATCTGAGTTCCACGGCTGCCGATTTCACCGTCTGCAGGCCGGCAAAAACTCACCGGGTTGAAATCATGGCCGACCGGGGCTCGGTAACCGTGCCGGTGAAATTTGATCCGGGCTTCGATCTGCGCCAAAGCACCAACCTGGGACGCATGATCGAGAACTGGGGCGTAGTTCCATTGCAATACCTGCAGGAGCTGGCGCGCAAGAAATACACCTACGCCTACATCGGCACGGAAGACCTCACGATGTATCCGCTGGTCCTGCCCGGCTCTTTTATCCAGGTAGACGAAGAACGCAGCCGCGTAGAAGAAGGCAAATGGCGTTCTGAGTATGAGCGGCCCATCTATTTCGTTGAGACGCGTGAAGGTTACCTGTGCTGCTGGTGCTCGATACGCAAAGGAGAGATCGTGCTGCAGTCACACCCGCTCTCCTCGGTGCAGCCCAGGATTCTCAAACATCCGCAGGAAGCCGAAGTGATTGGGCAGGTTGTAGGTGTGGCGATGCGCCTGGCCGACTGGCACTATCCTAGCCAGCCACCGCAGCAAGCGACTCCTGAATTAATTGAAGGTGAGCCGAAAGAAGTTCGTCGTCGTTAGACGGAGGCTTCAGCACCAGGGAGTGGGGCCGCAGCAGCGCCGGCTGTACCGGCTTCTCTACCGCCTGCTGGTACTCCTGATAGATATCCCTGATGGGAATGCGCACCAATTCCTCGGCCATTTGCGCATGAATGGTTTCGATCGCCTGATGGGCGCGTTTCTCGCCGTAAACTCTGGTCAATCCCCAGTGCCGGTATTCGCCGGTATCAGTTTGCAGGGAACAGATATAAGCCAGTTTTTCGACCAGCGTGGGCAGCGCACGCAAAGTATGTTTCTTGAAATCTTCAGTGGCGTTGGAAATCATATCCGTCGTCTCTTTTCGCAGTCCGGAAGTAGTTGGGCGTGTTTACACACCGGCAGCTACTCCTAAAACGGTAGCACCACACAGACCGGGTATAACCACCCACTGCATTTTTGTTCTGAAACTGGAAATTCTGAGTACTTTCGTGTGTCGAGGGCAGATGGCCGGGACACGCCGTCTGTGACGCACGTCACAGGTATGTTTACGACAGGAAAGGGTTTAGGCACGACTCATGCCGGGTAAAGTGGGTTTAGGCTTCGCTGCTGCTTTATAATGCCAGTGAGCGGCATCACTGCACTAAAATTCGGAATTCGAACTCCCTTGATATCAGGATCAATCCACATGGGAACTGTTGACATAACACTACAAGAACATCAGATACATGACGCTGGAGGCGGACGCATCGTAAACGACTTCAGCATTCAGGTGGCCACGGTAAACGGCTCCGGATCACAATCTGCCAATACGATTTTGCTGCGCAGCATCTTTCAGATGGGAGTGCCGGTCTCCGGCAAGAATCTCTTCCCTTCGAACATTGCCGGGCTGCCCACGTGGTACACCATTCGCGCCAGCAAGTACGGCTACATTGCGCGCAAGAAGGAAATCGATTTCCTGGTCGCGATGAATCCGGAAACGGCCAAAGAAGACGTGATGTCACTCGCGTCCGGCGCGGCCTGCGTCTATGACGAACCTTTGAATCTTTCTTCGTTACGCAACGACATTACTTTTTATGCTGTGCCCTTTGACAAGTTAGTGGGACCAGTATGTCCTGAGGCCAAACTGCGCCGCCTGGTCAAAAACATGATCTACGTAGGCGTGGTGGATTGGCTGCTGGGCATCGATCTGGTCCAGTCTGAAAAAGCGCTGGTTAAGCACTTTGCCAAAAAGAAAAAAGCGGCTGAGCTGAATACGGCCGCGATTCGCGCCGGAGCCGATTACGCCAAAGCAACTTTCCAGAAGCAGGATCCCTTCTTTATCGAGCCGATGAATGAGAACAAGGGCAAGCTCATCATCGATGGAAACGCGGCGGCTGCCCTGGGCTGCATGTTTGCCGGCGTGACCGTGGTTACCTGGTATCCCATTACTCCCTCAAGCTCACTGGTAGAGCAGCTTATCGATTATCTGAAGAAGTACCGCATCGGCCCGGACGGCAAAGCAACCTTCGCAGTCGTCCAGGCTGAAGATGAACTGGCCGCGATAGGCATGGTCTTTGGCGCAGGATGGGCTGGTGCACGCTCCATGACTTCCACTTCCGGACCGGGCATCTCGCTGATGGCTGAATTTGTCGGCCTGGGATATTACGCTGAGATACCGGGAGTCATCTTCGATATCCAGCGTGTGGGACCGTCTACAGGTCTGCCTACGCGCACGATGCAGGGCGACATCCTGAAATGCGCCTTCCTTTCACATGGCGACACCAGGCACATTCTTGTAATTCCAGCTTCTGTGGAAGAGTGCTTCAGCCTGGGCATCGAGGCGTTTGAACTGTCTGAGAAATTCCAGACACCGGTATTCGTGATGTGTGACCTTGATCTGGGCATGAACAACTGGATGGCTGATCCGTTTGAATATCCAGGCAAGCCGATGTCGCGCGGCAAGGTATTGACTGAAGAAGATCTGAACCGGCTGGGCGGCTTTGGGCGCTATAAAGATGTGGATGGAGACGGCATTCCCTATCGCACTCTGGCGGGCACCAATCATCCTCAGGCGGCTTACTTTACCCGCGGCAGCGGACACAATGAAAAGGCGCAGTACAGCGAGCGCCCTGACGATTACGTAAACAACGTGGACCGGCTCGCGAAAAAATTCGAGACGGCGCGCTCCTTCGTGCCCAAGCCGGTGCTCCATGTGAAGACCGGTTCAAAAATCGGCGTGATCGCCTATGGCACTACGCATTGGGCCATGATGGAAACTGCAGATCAATTGAGAGAGGAATACAAGGTCGACATCGATTATCTGCGCCTGCGGGCTTATCCCTTCAATCATGATGTGCATGATTTCGTGAAAAATCATGTCCGTGTCTACGTGGTAGAGCAGAACCGCGATGGACAGATGATGGAGCTGCTCAAACTCGATCTCTCGCCCGAGCAGGTGGTAAAACTGCGCAGCATACGCCACTATAACGGGTTGCCGGTCGATGCGCGCTCAGTCACAGATGAAATCATTTCCCAGGAGGGCCGGTAATGTCGGCAACGCCAACCACACCCGCACCCAAAACCAACCATATTGGTTTGACTGTTCTTGATTATCGCGGCGGCAAAACCACGCTGTGCGCCGGATGCGGCCACAATGCCATCTCCGAGCGCATCATCGATGCGATGTACGAGATGGGTATTCAGCCTGAGGGAGTAGTCAAACTTTCCGGCATTGGCTGCTCGTCAAAATCTCCCGCGTACTTTCTGAACCGCGCTCACGGCTTCAACTCGGTGCACGGACGCATGCCCTCGGTGGCCACCGGCGTGGCACTGGCTAACCGCAAGCTGCTGGCACTGGGGGTTACCGGTGACGGCGATACGGCCTCCATCGGTATTGGCCAGTTCATCCATCTCATGCGCCGCAACCTGCCGATCATTTACGTGATCGAGGACAACGGAGTTTACGGACTCACCAAGGGCCAGTTCTCCGCGACTGCCGATCTGGGCGCAAAGCTGAAGACCGGGGTCATCAATGACCTTCCTGCGATCGATACCTGCATGCTGGCTATCCAGCTTGGCGCTACCTTTGTGGGGCGCTCCTTCTCCGGAGACAAGAAACAGCTTCTCACCATGCTGAAAGCAGCTATCGCACATCGCGGAACTTCGATGATCGATGTTATCTCTCCGTGCGTCACCTTCAATGATCATGAAGGCTCAACCAAGTCATACAAATACTTCAAAGAGCACGAAGAGGCCATCAACGAGTTAGGCTTCGTTCCTCATTTTGAGCACATCGAAGTGGACTACGATCCTGGAACCACCACGACCGTCCGAATGCATGATGGCTCAGAGCTGCGCCTGCGCAAGCTGGAACGTGATTATGATCCAACAAACAAAATCGAGGCCATGAAAGTGCTGGCTGAGTCGCACGAAAAAGGCGAGATGCTGACCGGCGTCTTCTACATAAACACCAAGGCGCTTTCGTTCACCGAACTGCTCAACATGTCAGAGGAATCTCTGGCGAGTTTGCCGGAAAGCACGGTGCGTCCGCCTAAGCAGGCGCTGGACGAGATCATGGAGGCGTTGCGCTGACCCTCTCTGCGCACCAGCAGTACTCGCACCAGCAGTACTTATGAGGGAGCAGTATCGCCTCGGTCGAGAATTGTGTAACTGGGTAATTTGGTAATTGAGTAATTGTGACTCGTCGGGTTTCAATTACCCACTTACCAAATTACCCATTACAAAATTCCTTCAGGCTGCCAGCGGATCGTCTTTTTTATCGTTCTGATTCTGTTTCTGGCGATCTCCGGGGTCCTGATCATTGAGGATGGCTTCTTCATTCTCCGGAGGCTTGGGATCGATGCCGCCTGTTTCGGGAACATCTTTCTTCTGATCTTCGCGTTTGCCCTGTTTCATGATTGCTCCTTCGAAACAAAGATGTTTTACCGGGTATTAACCGTTGTCCAACACTTCTTAACAAACTTTTGGGCACAACTTGCGTCTATATATACATAAGCCGGCTGGATCCTCATTCTCCAGTTGGGTGGTGAAATAGAAGAGGACGTTCTCATTCTTGATAGACACGGGAAAAGGGAACTCGGGAAACGGCTGCGCTCTCCATCGCAGCCGTTTTTGTTTTGCTGGCGGTGCCGCCCCTCCGGGGGCTCTGAATTTCCTCTTACCTATTACCCACGTCTTCCGACGTGGGCTCAATAATGCCGCGCCTTCGGCGCTGAGTATGTGCAAGGCGATAGTGGACGTAATCTGCTCCTTGCCAGCCCTACTTTGCTCTGCACTACTATTCGTCTAAATTCTTCAACTCACGAAAGATTTATCTTTATCCTACGCAGCCGAGGGCACCTCCACCCTATGGTGCGCAAGTGCTGCGCACAATAGGGGCCCGGCGGCTGCGCTCCATAAGGATTCTCTTTTATCCTGTGAGGTTGTGAAAGGATTTCTGGGCGTGATGCATTCACCAAATGTTCTAGAATTCCTATTATGTCCAATCCGGGGCCTCTTTTTCGTCCGTTTGAGAAGCTGGTGAAGATCACGATTGCCGGTAAGGAGTTCGAGGTTCCGGAAGGCAACATGCTCCTGCGCGCCTTCCAGTATCTTTCTCCTGAAGAAGTCGCCCACGGACGCTTCTGCTGGAACGAGGAGTGCCAGGATTGCCGCGTCAACTACGATCTGGGCGAGGGCACACAGGACCGCACTGCAATCTCCTGCAAGCTGATGGTTCAGGATGGAATGCGGATCACAGAAATGGCGCAGGAGATTCGGTACTGCTTGCGGGAACTGGGATTGGGAAAGAAGTAGAAGAAGAGCTTAGTGGACGCGCGGCGAAGGCCGTTGCGGTTTGCCCCTGGAGGCCGCGCCTGCGGCCCCCAAGCGGTTCAATCTGTCTTTTGCCTGCACGGCTTCGGTGCTCTTCGGATAACGGGCAATCAGGCTGCGCAATTCCTGTACTCCGGCATCACGCTGCCCTAACTCCAGAAACGCGAGTCCTTTCTTCAACTGCGCCGCCGCGCCTTTGTTTCCACCCGGATACTGATCGAGTACCTTGTTGTAATC
This sequence comes from Candidatus Angelobacter sp. Gp1-AA117, assembly GCA_003223515.1. GTDB lineage: Bacteria > Acidobacteriota > Terriglobia > Terriglobales > Acidobacteriaceae > Angelobacter. Next base: position 71,665 of record QHVI01000030.1, on the reverse strand, counting down.
CTGAATGGCGGCCTGGAAACTTCCTTTGCGGTAATCGATCTCGCCCAGATAGAACTGAGCGTTGCCGGCCAAGTCGGTGTTGCCATAGGCCTGCAGATACTGCGTGAACTCATTGGTGGCCAGATCATTTTTGCCCGCGTTGTAGTCGGCCAGGGCGGTGTTATAGAGCACGTCCGGCGGCGGAGCCTGGTTCTGAGCAGCGCCGGGAGCACCCGGGGCACCTCCGGGCTGTCCCTGAGGAGGAGCCTGCATGTTCTGCTGGGCTGCCTGAATGTCATCAAGCTGCTTGCTGACTTTGGCCAGGCGGGCCTTGAGTTCATCCACGGCATCGTGCAGCGCCTGAACCTGTCCGGAAACGTTGTCCACTTTGCCGGCTGAATCGGAACTCTGCTGCTGCAGGGTCTTCTGCAGGTTGTTAACGGTGCCGCTCATGCGGTTCACGTTATCAGTCTGTTGTGTGATCAGGTCTTTCATCACGCCCATGCGCTCGTCGAATGACTGCTGCATGCGCGCCATGTTGTCCTGGAGCAACTGCACAGTGGTTTGAAGCTGGATGAGCTGCTCTTTGGTGCCCGCAGAGGCCGGCAATGAAGCAAGGGCCATCAACGCGAACAGGGCGAAAACGATAGATTTCTTCATAAAACTTACTCTTTAGATGCAGAATTGCTGGATTTCGTCTATCCCAGCTTTTAGGTCTATGCGCGCAGCCGAGGCTCCCGCAGGGAGTGCAGCGGCTACGCTCCATAAAGTGTATGCCGGACGGGGATACCCCATCCGGCAATGTTTCTAGTGTTGCAAGGTGAAATGATCGCGACGGTTCCGCTGCCAGCAATCTTCAGTGGATTGCGTGCAGACCGGTTTTTCTTTTCCGTAGCTGATGGTTTTCAGGCGGTCAGCGCTTACGCCTGCCTGGGCCAGCGCCTGCTTGGCAGCGTTGGCACGCTCTTCACCCAGCGTGAGGTTGTACTCGGTAGAGCCGCGCTCATCGCAGTTGCCTTCAATCTGGATGCGCCAGTTGGGATGCTGATTAATGACCTGGGCAGCATGTTGCAATTGCTGCTGGGCATCAGAGCGCAGTTGTGCCGAGTCGTAATCGAAGAAGACGTCCTGCACGTTCTGGTTGAAGAGCTCTTCTTCGGTGGGAGTGGGAGTGTTGTTCGCCGGCGGCTGTGCCGCTGCGGCTACCGTCACACGCGCCGTGGCTTCTTTGGCGCCGCCGGGGCCCTGGGCCACCAGGTGATAGTCGGTGGATTGCGTGGGTGAAACGCTCTGTGATCCGCTCGGGTCTACCTTCTGTCCCTGCAGCGTAACGTCTGTCGCGTTTTCTGTGCTCCAGGTAAGCGTTGCCTGCTGGCCGCGCTCAATCGAACCAGGATTTGCGGACAATGTTGCAGTTACCGGTTTAACTTCAGGCGGTGGCGTCTTGACCACCGGCGGTGGCGTCGGTTTTTTGCACCCGCTGACCGCCATCAGCAGCGCCAGTGTTCCCACAATTACAACCAAGCTTCTCTTCCTATTCACCTCATGCCTCCAAATGCGAATCTCTCGCCAAAATCAAATCCCTGAAATTCTTACTTGACGCTCCAGTTGGGCATTGAATTTTTGCCGTCGCGTGTGAGCTGTTGCTGGTGCGTGCCATCCGCCAGCATGGTCCAAATCTGTTCTGAGCCGGTCCGTGTGGATTGAAAAACAATGTGCCTGCCATCCGGTGACCACGATGGGAAGTCATTCACCCCGGCATCGTGCGTCAATTGTACAAACTCATGCGTGGCGATATTCATGATGTAGATGTCCTGACCGCCGGGCGCGCCGGGGCCATAATGGCGCCTCCAGGCAAAGGTCAGCAACAATCCATTCGGCGACCACGATGGCGATACCGCATAACCTTCGCTCGTGATCTGCTGCACGTTGCTGCCATCGGCATCCATGAGGAAGATCTGCGGCAATCCATTACGGCCGCTCACCCACGCAATCTGGCCATTGGTTTTCGGGTTCCAGACTGGAGAAACGTCTGAGCCTTTAAACGATGTCAGACGTTTGGGATTAGCGCCGGTGGCATCGACCGTGAAGATTTCCGGATCACCGCTGCGCATGGAAGAAGAAAAAGCAAGTTTGGTTCCATCGGACGACCAGGCGGGGCTGTAATTGCCTCCGGGGAATCGCTGGAAGGAAACCAGCCGTCCCAGGTCCATGGAATACATCAGAATCTGCCAGGAATCATTGGAGAGTCCACTGAAGGCCACGCGGGAATTGTCCGGCGAGATACGGGGAGAAAGCGCGATGGAATTCAGGTGAGTCAACTGCTGCTGCCCCGCACCGTCGTAGTCCATGACCCAGACTTCTTTGTGTCCGTTGCGCGAACTGATGTAGAAGATTCTGGATTCAGCTATGCCGGGAATGCCGCCGCCCAACCTGAAGATGATTTCATCGGCGAAGCGGTGCGCAATCAGGCGCGCGTTATCGTTGGTTGCGGCTTCCTGGTACTGTTTGCCCAGCACCTGCGGTGATGCCGTATTTTTGGCATCAAACAGCCAGCCTTGCACGGCCAGCTTGCCATTGGTCACCCCCAGATTTCCGAAGGCCAGCATGGACGCATTGGGCGGCGGATTTCCCCACGCATCGAGCTTCACTTCATTGGGCGAACCCGGATTCTGCAGCGGATAGAAGCTCTTGGCCACCATCTCGAAAATGCCGGAGTTGTCGAGATCGTTCCACAGTGTCTGGTTAAAGGTGGTATTGAGCGGCGCCGTCTGCGGTTCGGTAGTTGCCGCCTTAAAGTCCGGCACAGCCAGGCGCACCGGCGCGCCCCGGTTCGTTCCTGTGCGAATCCAGTCCTGGGCCAGAGCCTGCCCCAAAAGAACAACCAGAAGAAATACGAATAACGCGGACTTTCCAAGAAGTGCTCTCAACATGAACTCCTCTACTTCTGATAATCAAACCAGAACTCTACCGAAACCTTGTTGCCGGAGTATCCAGGTGGTAACGGGCCAAAAGTGTCAATGCGCTTCAGCGCGTTTACTGCCGATTGATCCAGCGCCGGGATGCCGCTGGACTGCTCAATCTGCACATTGGCAGGCGAACCATCTTTCAATATGTCAAATATGAGATAGACCCGGTGTCCCTGCGCGCTGGGGTTGACCTCAACGGTATACCAGTTGTCTGAAACTTTGCGGTTCACCGTCTGGACGTACCAGGCAAAGCGGCTGCCGAAATCTCCTGCTCCCTGAAAGTTAAACCCGCCTTTGGTATGAGTAGTTGTGAAAGTTCCATAGGGCCCACTGATGGGGCCGCCCTCGCCATAAGGCACAACATTGTCTTTCGGCGGAGTTACAGGCTGCGGCGGTTTTATGTTTTGGGTGATGGGCGTCCGGTCAGGACGTTTCTTCACCTGCTTATCTGGAATTGGAACGGCATCCGGCTGCTCTTCTGCCTGCTGCGGGACCGACTGCGTGAGGCCTTTATTCTCTGTGGCGACAATGTTCTGGGTCGGCTGCTGCGGAGCAGGCAGCGGGACAGCGCTCACCAGGTTGGCCTGCACGGCTTCACCCGATGTGCTGCCACCCCAGTTCTCACCATGCGGGCCGCCGAAGATCCCCATGATGATCGCAACAATGGCCAGCAGGGTATGCAGTCCGGCGGAGAGCATGATCTCTCTGCCCCATTTGTCCCGTTCTTCAAAGATGCCCGTCTGCAACATTTCTTAGAACGCCAATACCTCTACTTTTTGCCTTGCTGCAACGGTTCGGTCACGATGCTCACGTTGGAAATCCCGGTGGCTTTTACCGCATCCATCACCGTAGCAAAAGCGCCGAAGGGAACATTCTGGTCGGCGCGAACATAGATCGATTGTCCCTGCGGATCGCGAATCTTCTGCCGCAACTGGTCGCCCAGGGAGTTGATATTCACCGGATCATTCCCGAGAAAGACTTCCTGCTTGCTGTTGATGGTAATCACCAGCCGCTCTTCTGAAATCTGCTTCACCGTTTTGGTTTTGGGGACATTCACCTCAATGCCCGATTGCAGCACGGGCGCGGTAACCATGAAGATGATGAGCAGCACCAGCACGACATCAACGAAGGGGGTGACGTTGATCTCAGAGAGCGATGTCTCTGTACGGCCGCGGACGTTGGTAAAGGCCATCAGCGCACCTCGCCGGAACCGCGCTCCAGCACGTTTAGAAATTCCATGGAGAAATCATCCATGCGCGCCCCGAATTCCCGCATGGTGTGCGTGAACTGGTTATAGGCAATCACCGCCGGGATAGCGGCAAACAATCCGGCCGCCGTGGTGATGAGCGCTTCTGAAACGCCTGGCGCCACAGCGCGCAAGGTCGCGGCGCCGGCAGTGCCAAGCCCGTGAAAGGCGTCGATGATGCCCCACACGGTTCCAAACAGCCCGATAAATGGTGTTACTGCGCCCGTTGTAGCCAGCCACGGCAGACGGCGCTCCAGCCGGGTGAGTTCCTCGGAGGAGGCAATCTGCGTGGCCCGCTGGACCGCATTGATGCGCAGCGATGCCTGCCTCCGGTATTCCTCAAAGCCATGTTCAAATACCGGTACCAGAGGGCTGGGCTTGAACTGCTCTGAGACAGCCATCACGTCCTGAAGTTTCTGGGCTTTGCGGAAGGCACGCAGGAAACGTCCGCTCTGCGTGCGTGCGCGGCGCAATGAGGACCATTTCGCAAGAATGATGGCCCATGAGAATACGCTGAAAATCAGGAGGATCACGAGGACCAATTTGGCGACAAGACCGGTTTCCTGTACCAGGTTCACGATCTCCCCACCTATGAAGGAGCAAACGAGAGAAATATTCATCATTGCAATAATGTGCGGAGATAAGGCTAAGCAGCCGTCTCATGGACCAGTTTGTAACAGGGCATGGCTTTTAGCCGTGCCGATAAGCCCGAGTTAAGATTGGGCTTTTAACCCTGCAAACTGCGTGGTACTGAGAAACCGGTGTTTATGAGAAGGCGTTAGAACAGCCGCCATTCATCTCACTTGCAAACGTAACATTCTGTGCCGCTTAGGTCAAACGCAGGCCATCGCATGAAAGACTTTTAACCTGCTACGATACTGCCTCTCTTCTGTCATTCCACCATTCAAAAAAAAGGGGTAACCGCCGTAACCCCGTCACCACCCTTGTTAATCGCGGAATGGGTGCAGTCTACCCTTACGGCGAGACGGCTGGTGACGGGGTGACGGCAGTGGCGTTCCGATGATGTTCCCCACCAGCGAACGAAGCTGCCGCACAGGCAGCATTCCAACGGTGAATGGGCGTGAATGGGCCATGCAGAAGAACATTCTATATAAACATTACTATAGCGATTCAAGAGAAATATTGATCCTGGGCGCGCAGCCACGCACCATGATAGATGCTGGTGATTGGCCAGGGCCTGAAGCTTGCCTTGATGATAAGCCAGAAAAACCTGGAGAGATGTCCCAGCAGCCATGCGCCGAAACAATGAATAAGAAAACTCAGTCGTCCGGCTAGAGCGGACTGATACCACTTTCCCGCTTCGAATCCCGGCATTCCGCTTCGCTTCATGCCGGGCTACTTTCATAGTGTCCCTTCGGGACTTTTAGCAAGGTGCAATCAATTGAAATACACTCCAGATGTTCTGGGAATTACCTGATTTCCCCAGGGCCAAATTCTGCTAGACTGCGCATAACTTCTGAGGGACTCCTTGCTTCTTGAATTGCGCGTGGAAAATTATGCGGTGATTGACAATCTGGCGGTGGAGTTTGCCCCCGGATTGAACCTGCTTACCGGCGAGACCGGGGCGGGCAAGTCTATCCTCATCGACGCGCTGGCCCTGCTGCTGGGCGACAAGGCCTCCACGGAGATGATTCGCCATGGCGCGGAGAAGGCGACCATCAGCGGCGTTTTTGAAGTCGATGGGCGCGGCCCAAAAAAAATCCTTGAGGAAAATGGGGTTGAGCCGGAAGACGACCAGATCATCGTAAAGCGGGAGATTGCCGCCAGCGGCAAAGGACGCGTCTTTGTAAACAACCAGCCGGCCACGGTGGCCCTGCTGCGGCAGCTTGCCCCGGTGCTGGCCTCTATTCACGCGCAGAACGAGACCATTCCGTCTTTCGATGCGGCTGCGCGGCTTTTGCTCCTGGATACGTTCGCCGGGAATAATATGGAAGAGCTGGCGGAAAAGCATCAGGGCTGGATCAAAATCCGCCAACAGATGATCGACCTCCAGCGCGACGAGCAGGATCGCCTGCGCATGGTCGATCTGTGGAGCTTCCAGAAGAAAGAGATCGAATCAGCCAAGCTGGAGCCGGGTGAAGACCAGAAGCTGGAGACAGAAAAGCGGGTCCTGGCCAATGCAGAAAAGCTCTACAGCGCGGCCATGGCTGCCTACGACCTGCTCTATGATTCGGAAGCCTCTGTTTCTTCCAACCTGGGGCTGGCCCGCAAGCATGTAGAAGAACTTTCCCGCTTCGATTCCAAATTTGAAGAAGCACTTGCCTCTCTGCATACGGCAAAAGCAGCCATTGAGGACGTGAGCGCCACGGTGCGCGACTACGCTGAAGAAATCGATGCCTCGCCGGAACGGCTGGAGCAGGTGGAAGACCGCCTGGCCCAGCTTGACCGCCTGAAACGCAAGTACGGCGCAACTGTCGATGATGTGATTGCCTATGGCGAAGAGGTCTCCTGCAAGCTCAACGAGGTGGAAAACCGCGACCAGATCATGCTCGACCTGAAGAAGCAGCTTGCGGCGGCCGCCGATGCTTATCTCGATTTCGCCCGCGCCATTTCAAAAAAAAGGTACAGCGCGGCCCGCGAGTTGCAGAAACTGGTGGAAGCCGAGATCAACCAGTTGGCGATGAAGTCGCACTTCAAAATCGAGGTTTCCGGTTCTGACGAGTCGGAGAACTGGACGGCCTCGGGCTTTGACAGCGTTGCCTACCTGATCGCCACCAATCCCGGCGAGCCTTTGAAGCCCATCGAACAGATAGCCTCCGGTGGCGAGCTTTCGCGGGTGATGCTGGCGCTCAAAGCCACCATCGAAGCCGGAAAGAAAAGCAAGGCGGCAGTGCAGAAGACGCTGGTGTTTGATGAGATCGATACCGGAATCGGCGGACGCGCCGCAGAAGCTGTGGGCAAGAAGCTGAAGTCACTGGCCAAGGCGAACCAGGTCTTGTGTATTACTCATCTGCCCCAGATTGCGTCGTTTGCCGATCACCATTATGTGATCGAGAAAAAAGAGATCTCCGGGCGGATGAAAACCTCTGTACGAAGGCTCAATGAAGACCAGCGCACCGAAGAGATTGCCCGCATGCTCAGCGGGGCGAAACTCACGGAAATATCGAGACAACATGCTGAGCAGCTTCTGAAGGCGAACGCATAATGGCTTTTACCGCAGCGTAGCGGAGCCACAACCAATTTTTTTGCCGCTGATGAACGCTGATGAGCGCTGAAAGATCAAAACCTTTACCACTGATCACCACAGATGAACACTGATCACTGTTGGGTAACAACGCTTGAAATTCCTTCGCACAACGAGAAGAATTTCAGGAATAGCAATGCAGCCTGGCGGAGCCACAACCAATTTTTTGCCGGCTGATGAACGCTGATGAGCGCTGAAAGATCAAAACCCGTACCACTGATCAACACAGATGCACACTGATTAGAGGACAGACTGCTGGATAATCAGGACGAACCGCGCATCGTGACATGATTTAAATCTTGTCTGATGATTTGATTACTCTTTGGCTTTCAGCAGGTACACAGCGACTCCACCAAAAATCGCCAGGGTAGCGGCTGTGCCGATCAGGAATCCCGGCAGCAACGCCATGCTTGAGAGTGGCCCCCACACGCTGGACAACCAGCCACTCAAATCAGCGCGCCGCCATACCAGCAACGCAACCACCGCCAGAAGTATGATCATAGCTGCCACTTTCTCAGCAACAACCACGGGCTGCATCACGCGTTCGAGGGCGGCGTTTTTCTGGCGTATCTGAGCGCGCCACCACAAGAGACCCGGTGAAGCAGGCTGGGCAGCCTGGAGCATGGAGTTGTAGGAGCGGCGCAAAGCCGTGGCCACCAGTACCACGTCACTGCATACCCGGCAGCCTTCTGCGTGAGCGCGCAAATCCGGGTCACAGGCATCCGGCCATTGACCGGCCTGAATCGCGGCACTGACACGTTCTTCCTGAGGACAGAGATACTTCATAGACTTCTTACCATTTTCAAATTCTGCTGGCGCAACAGGCGCGCCAGTTTGCGTCGTGCCCGGAAGAGCAGCAGGCGAATTCCCGTTGCAGCCAGTCCGGTGATGTTTGCGATCTCGCGATGATTGTAGCCTTCGGCGTAGGCCAGCCATAGCAGTTGGCGCTCGCGGGGCTTCAACTGCGCCAGGGCGGGTCCAAGCAGCGCCTGGGCATGGATTCGTTCTGTATCCTGGCCGGCAAGCACCGGCAAGGCCGCCTCAGGAAGATCTTCCAGAGGCGTTGTCTGCGGACGCCGCCAGTGATCGTGCAGCAAGTTCGTGGCAATGCGGAACAGGTAACGGCGACAGGCGATCTCGCCATCTCTCCAGGGCGCGGAAGCGCTCAGGAAGCGCAGATAGCTTTCCTGCACCAGATCATCGGCCAGAGCAGGACTGCCGGAGACGCGCGCGAGGTAGGCCCATACCTGCCGTGAGGTTCGCTGATAAAAGCCGGTGAATGCCTCTTCATCCATAAGCGGCTCGGCGATAGCCTCGGCCGTTGCGGCATTCATCTGCGTGATCATGCTGTCCCACGTCATAGAAGTTTGCAGCCCTCACAGCCGATCTTTGTCCCTGGCGGCCAGAGTGGCGTTCATTTCACCATTTGCGCTGGTCTCAGGCAACAGGCCGAGATGCCGCGCCAGGAAGAATGAAATTCCTGCGGAGATCATAAACCCAAGTCCGAGCATCAACCCCAAAGTTCCAAATACCAGGAATGGCCCTTCGATTCCGGCATCGAGCTTGTGGCGCATCGCCAGAAAGCCGATTCCCACCAGGGTTGTTACCACACCGATCTGCAGCGGGGTGAGCACACGCATCACTGACATTCTGGCTTGTGGACTTGAGTCCAGGCCCGCCGCAATGGGCGCAGATTCCAGAAAACGCTTTCCCGCGTCAGTGTTCATATAGGTAAGCAGTTCCTGATTGTTGGCAAACCGATCCAGCAGCTTGCCATGGACTTCGGTCTGGATTTTCAGGATGCGTCCCCAGCGCCGGTTCTCCAGCAGCACACGCAGCAGCCACATCAGGGCGCTCAGCACACAAAAGAACACCATAAAGGCGATGAGATCGGTTGCATCGAGCCGTGTGCGGGGCTGATACGGCAGGTCCGGCCAGACCACCTGCGCCAGCCGATCTTCCGGGCTGTTCCCTTCTCCTTCGGCGAAGAGGTAGAACTCCGGATTGCGGGCAATCTCAGGATGCTGCTGAAGAAACTGGCCCAGCGCCGGGTTATTGCGGGTGACATATTCCTGGTTACTCATCAAGGATGAATCCCGGGCCACAACCGAGGTAAGTTTGGGACTCTGGCGCAACAGCTTGAACAACTGCTGCCGCGTAGCCGAGATCTCCGCGTCACTCGCGGAGCGGGCCGGTTGAGCCTGGGCTGCCATCCCACCGGAATAAACAACCATAAGAAGAAGGATTATGACGCCGACAAACCGGGACAGGTAAGAATGCGTTCTGTGCATGAACATCTCCTCTGCCCACTACAACGCGGCAGGGGAGATGTGGTTAACAGAAAGTTTGTAGCGGGTGGATGCAGCCCTCCTGAATCCAAAATTGCCATAATTGATGGGCTTTTGCACTGCTGTTCGTCAAATTGTCTCCACTCACGAAGATTCATCCCCGCAGCCGGGGGCGGCTGCGCTCCATAAGACATTGCCCCAAAATTGATGCCCCATTCACAACCCGATTCTCGCCATCCGATGTTAAATCCCTGAATTTCAATGCCTTGCAGTCACTCCATTATTGACTAATTTATTAACCTTACATAAATACTTAAGCTTAAAAGGTATAATTTAGCGAGAATGACAGCACCTGAAACTAAGACTTTGCTCCTCCTCAAACCCCGAGGATTTTGCGCCGGTGTGGTTCGCGCCATCGATATCGTCCGTATCGCCCTGGACGCCTTTGGCCCGCCCATTTATGTGCGCAAAGAAATTGTCCATAACCGCTACGTGGTAGAAGAGTTAAAGGCTAAGGGAGCGATCTTTGTCGATGAGGTGTATGAAGTTCCAGACGGCCAGAGGCTGATCTACAGCGCCCACGGCGTCTCGCCCACAGTGCGCGAAGCCAGCAAGCTGCGCGACCTGCGGGTGATCGATGCTACCTGCCCGCTGGTGACCAAGGTCCATGTGGAAGCCGTGAAGTACGCCAAGGGCAGCTACAGCATTATTCTTATCGGCCACCGCGATCATGATGAAGTGATCGGCACGCTGGGCGAAGCTCCTGAAGTGACCCAGGTTGTGGGCAGCGTGGAGGAGGTGGACAGGCTGCATGTTCCCGATCCCAGCCACGTGGCTTACATTACCCAGACCACGCTCAGCCTGGATGAAACCAAAGACATTATTGAAGCTCTGCGCAAGAAATTCCCATTGATCGAGGGGCCGCATGCGCAGGACATCTGCTACGCCACGCAGAACCGCCAGACAGCGGTGAAAGACGTGGCCCACCAAGCCGAAATGCTGCTGGTGGTCGGCTCGGAAAACAGCTCCAATTCCAACCGGCTGGTGGAAGTTTCCACCAATCTCGGTACACCTTCCTACCTGATTGATACCGCTGACGACATCAAGCCGGAATGGCTCAGCGGCATAAAAACTGTTGCACTCACGGCCGGGGCTTCTGCTCCGGAAGTGCTGGTGGAACAGGCGGTCGAGTTCCTCAAGGCCAAGGGCTTTACCAGGATCGAAGAGGTGGAGGTCATGCCGGAAAACGTCCGTTTTGGCCTGCCGCCCGAAATCGTAGAAGCGATACAAGCAGCTCCTGCTGTCGCTGCGGAGTAACCATGAGCAAGAAGTTCGACGGGTATCCCGCGCAAATGCTATTTGGAAAAATTGATGACATGCTGGGCCGCGTTGCCGTTGGCATCGAGGCAGCCCGCAATCATCTTTTCTCGAAACAGCACCCTGACGGCTACTGGTGCGGAGAACTGGAAGCCGACACTACCCTGGAATCTGATTACATCGCTATTCACACGCTGTTAGGGACCGGCAACCGCCGCCGCCTGGAACGCGCGGTGCCGGAAATCATCCGCCACCAGAATGAAGATGGCGGCTGGCCCATCTACCCGGGCGGACCATCGAACATCAGCGCCTCGGTCAAAGCCTACTTTGCGCTGAAGCTGATGGGAACGAAGTCCGATCATCCGATGCTGGAGCGCGCCCGCACCAAAATCCTGGCGATGGGCGGGGCCACCGAGTGCAACACCTTTACCAAGATTTATCTGTGCTTCCTCGGCCAGTATGACTGGGAGGCCGTCCCTGCGATTCCACCGGAGATCGTGCTCTTCCCCAACTGGTTCTGGTTCAACATCTACGAGATTTCGTCATGGTCGCGCGCCATCCTGGTGCCGCTCTCCATCACCTTTGCCAAGAAGCCGTTCAAGAAGATTCCGGCGGAGATGGGCATTGATGAGTTGTTCGTTGGCGGACGCCACGGCAAGCACCTGCACCTGCGCTGGAATGAGAGACTCATCTCCTGGCGCAACTTCTTCCTGGTGCTGAACCGCATTGTGCATTTCTGCGAGAAGTTCCACATCCGTCCGTTGCGCCAGCGCGCTTTGAAGAAGGCCGAAGAGTGGATGCTGGAACGCTTCGAGATGTCTGATGGCCTGGGCGCAATCTACCCAGCCGTCCTCAACTCACTCATTGCCTTGCGTTGCCTGGGCTATTCGACCGACGATCCGCAGGTCATTCGCGCCCTCGATGAGTTTGAAAAACTGGGCATTGAAGAAGACGGCATTCCCGACCATTCCGAACCAACCTTCCGCATGCAGCCGTGCATGTCTCCCGTGTGGGACACCGCGTATGCAATGTTTGCCCTGGGAGAGAGCGGCGTGCCCAAGAATGATCCCCGGCTGGTACAGGCTGCCGACTGGATTCTGAGCAAAGAAGTCCGGCAAAAGGGTGACTGGGCGGTGAAGGTGCGCAAGGTCGAACCCGGTGGATGGTATTTCGAATTCAATAACGAGTTTTATCCCGACGTGGATGATTCCGCGATGGTGCTGCTCGGCCTCGACCAGGTAGATAATCCGCGCGAGCGCTACCAGTATGAAGTCGCCAGGCGCGCCATCCATTGGATCTTCGCCATGCAGTGCAAGAGCGGCGGTTGGGCGTCGTTCGACCGCGACAACACACGCATGGTATTCCAACACATCCCGTTCGCCGATCACAATGCCATGCTCGATCCGCCGACCGTGGATATCACCGGGCGCGTCCTGGAGATGCTGGCCAGCTACGGTTACAGCAATGATGATGCTCAGGTAAAGAAGGCGATTCAGTTCATCCTCAGCGAGCAGGAGGCGGATGGCTCCTGGTTCGGACGCTGGGGCGTGAACTACATTTATGGCACCATGCAGGTGCTGCGCGGGCTGCAGGCCATCGGCATCGATAATCATGAGCCATACGTCCAGCAGGCGGCAGAGTGGCTGCGTATGGTACAGAACTCTGATGGCGGCTGGGGCGAGACGTGCGGCTCTTATGACGAGCCCACGATGCGGGGTATCGGGCCGAGCACTCCATCGCAGACTGCCTGGGCCATCATGGGATTGCTGGCGGCGGGCGATACCCGCAGCGACTCGGTACAGCGCGGCATCTTATACCTGCTGGAAACCCAGAGGGCCGATGGCTCCTGGGACGAGCAGCAGTACACCGGAACGGGTTTCCCGCGAGTCTTTTATCTCGCCTATCACCTGTACCGCGATTATTTCCCGCTGATTGCCCTCTCGGCGTATTCGCGTGAGTTCGCGGCGTTATACGGTGAGGGAGAAGTCGGGTATGCAAGAGGCTAGGGGATTGGGTAAATGAGTAAGTTGGTAAATGGGTAAATGAAAACCAAGACCGAATTACTGTTGCAAAAGCAGCTACGTATTAGCTGAGGTTAATCCGCACAGCCGGGGCGGCTGTGCTACATGAGCTTATTGGAGGACACTGAGTGGCGGTACCAATCTCACAGATGTGGACGGTAGCGAGTTACGTCGTAAAGCAGAAACTCGTGGGACGCAAGCGCTATCCGCTGGTTTTGATGCTGGAACCACTGTTCCGCTGCAACCTGGCGTGCGCCGGATGCGGCAAGATTCAGTACCCTGCCCATATCCTCAAGCAGGAACTCTCCCCGGAAGAATGCTTCAAAGCCGTGGAGGAATGCGGCGCTCCGGTGGTGGCCATTCCGGGCGGCGAGCCGCTGATGCATTCGCGCATCCATGAGATCGTTGCCGGGCTGATCGAGCGCAAGAAGTATGTCTACATGTGCACCAATGCGCTGCTGCTCAAAGAAAAGATCGATCTGTTCAATCCCAGTAAATATTTTTCGTTCTCTGTCCACGTGGACGGCCAGCGCGAGCACCACGATTTCTCCGTCTGCCGCGAAGGCGGATACGAGGCGGCCGTGGAAGGCGTAAAGGAAGCGCTGAAGCGCGGCTTCCGCGTGACCACCAACACCACGTTGTTCGACGGCGCCGATCCTAACAGCGTGCGCCAGTTCTTTGACGAGATGATGGAACTGGGCGTGGAGAGCATGATGCTTTCACCGGGCTATTCTTACGACAAAGCTCCCGACCAGAAACACTTCCTGGGGCGCGCCCGCACCCGCAGACTGTTTCGATCAATTCTTGCGAACCGGAAAAGAAATTGGCGTTTCAATGCATCGCCATTGTTCCTTGAATTCCTGATGGGCAAGCGCGAGTACTCCTGCACTCCGTGGGGCATGCCCACCTACAACATCTTCGGCTGGCAGAAGCCCTGCTACCTGCTTCAGGATGGCTACGCGGAAAGCTTTGATGAACTGATGCAGAGCGTCGAGTGGCACCAGTACGGCACAGAATCAGGCAATGCCAAGTGCGCCAATTGCATGGTGCACAGCGGTTATGAAGCCTCTGCCGTCAATGACACCTTCAGTTCGCTGCGCGGCCTGCTGGCCACCGCCAAAGCAACCTTCTTCACTGCCTACAAAGATGAAGACGCGCTCAAGCTGCTGAATGAGCCGGTGCGTCCGGTGCACGCCTACAATCCGCTGGTGCAGATCGAAAACGCCACCAGCCAGTTGGAGGAAACCCGGGCATGAGCGCTCCTACCAATCAGAAGAATCCTGATGCATTGGAAGTTGTTCCCGGATTTGCCCATGAACAACTCGAAGGCTCGATTCCGGAGATGGCCAGCGACGATGAAGTCCGTGAAGCCATGGAGAAAGCCTTCGACTATCGTGGCGATGTGACCATCACCCGCAAAGATGGCAGCAAAGTGGAAGGCTACATCTTTGACCGCCGTACCGGCAGGACACTGGTGGATTCAGTCGTGCGGCTGTTCCCCAAAGATTCGAGCCAGAAAATTTCGATTGCTTATGCTGATATTGCCGCGCTCGCCTTTACCGGACGCGATACCGCTGCCGGAAAGAGCTTTGAAGCCTGGACTCGCAAGTACTGGGAAAAGAGAATGGCGGGCGAGAAGAATATCGAGCTGAAGCCGGAAGCGCTGGACTGAAAGCTTCAGCAGTCTGCCCCTGCCCAGTGTTGTAAGCCTCAAGTCTCATCCGAGCAGAAAGGCCTCCGAATTTACCGCAGAGGGCGCAAAGGACGCAGAGAAGCATGAAAGTTCTTGTCACAGGAGCTACGGGGTTTGTTGGCAGCCATGTTGCGCAGCTATTGGCTGCGCACGGCGCTGATCTGCGTTTGCTGGTGCGTCCCTTGAGCCGCATGGAAAACATCGCCAGCCTGAATGCCGACCGCGTCACCGGCGACCTGCGCGATCCCGACTCCCTCAAGAAGGCCATGCAGGGGTGTGAGTTCGTCTTTCACGTGGCTGCCGATTACCGGCTGTGGGTACGCGATCCCGAACAGATGTATCGCTCCAATGTAGAAGGCACGCGGGCCATTATCCGCGCCGCCCAGGAGAGCGGCGTACGGCGGGTGATCTACACCAGTTCTGTGGCCACTATGGGATTTACTACTACAGGCCACATCGCTTCAGAGACCTCACCGGTTTCCATCAAAGAAATGGTAGGCCACTACAAGCGTTCCAAGTTCATGGCCGAGCAGATCGCCATCGAAGCCGGAAAAAACGGCGTGAATGTTGTGGTGGTAAATCCCACCACTCCGGTGGGCGAGCAGGATATCAAGCCTACGCCCACAGGCCGCATCATCGTCGATTTTCTCAAGCGCAACTTCCCTGCCTACGTAGACACGGGATTGAATGTTGTTGACGTAAAAGAGGTCGCGCGCGGACATTTGCTGGCCATGGAGAAAGCCGTTCCCGGGGAGCGCTACATCCTGGGGGGCGAGAACCTCACCTTGAAACAGATTCTCGACAAACTCGCGGCCCTTACTGGATTGCCTTCTCCGACCATGAAGGTTCCGCACGCTGTGGCGATGGGCTTTGCCGTCTTCGACCAGTTCTTCACTGGCATGATTTTGCGCAAAGAGCCCCGTGCAACTGTGGATGCCGTGCGCATGGGCCGGAAAAAGATGTTTGCCTCATCCAGCAAGGCCGAGCATGCGCTTGGATACAAAGTTGTTCCCGTAGGCGACGCCCTGCACCGGGCGATTCAGTGGTTCCTGGCACACGGTTACGTGGAAGTAGCAGGAGAGATCGCCACCGCGCGCGCATGAACACGATTGCCATTATCGCCGCGCTGGAGCGCGAACTGCACCCGCTGGTGAAAGGCTGGAAGAGTTCTGCGCTCACGCACAAAGATCATACGTACCATGTCTATGAGTATGACAATGTGATTGCAGTATCCGGGGGCATCGGGCCCAGGCCGGCCGCTGCGGCAACCCAGGCCATTATTGCGAAATACAGGCCGCAGATGTTGCTTTCCGTCGGTCTGGCCGGCGCGTTGATACGCAGCCTGAAGGTGGCCAACGTGATTACCCCAAATGTAATCGTTGATGCCGCCACCGGTTCTGAATACCGCTGCGAATCCGGCGGAGGCGTTCTGGTAAGCGCCGGTGAAATTGCCGGCAGTAAATCGAAACAGCAACTGGTGGAACGCTTTCACGCCCTGGCTGTAGACATGGAGGCCGCAGGCGTGGCCGCGGTTGCGGCCCAGGAGCAGATTGGCTTTCGCTGCGTAAAGGCCATCTCTGATGAAGCGGATTTTCCCATGCCTCCACTGAATCGCTTTGTGGATGCGGAAGGCAACCTGCAGACCGGCAAGTTTGCGGCATGGGCGAGTCTTCGTCCTGCAGTGTGGCCCAGAATGATTGCGCTGGGCAGAAACAGCAACCGTGCAGCGCAGGCGCTGTGCGCATGGCTCAAGCAACATCTCGCGACCGGGTTGCAGCCTTCGCGGGTTGTGAGGGTGAGTGAGACGGCAGGTGTGGTCACAACCAAAACCTTTTAATCACAGCGCAGCCTAGCCGCACACAAAAGCAAAACCTTTGCAACACAGAGGAACAGAGTAAGCAGAGGCAATAAGAATCAAAACCTTAACCACTGAGACACGGAGAAAAACGATAAGAATTTTGGTATTGTTTAGCGTGTTTTCGCCCTTATTGGAGGGTGCGAATTGTCAATTTCCCAATGTTTCGTGATTTCCAAGAAGCCGCCGTACCAGAAATCACCTGCTAATGTCGGATGGTGCTTTGTAAGTTACTGATTCCATTATGCGAAACACGCTAAACAAATACGAATTTTGTGGAGGTGATCCGATATTTACCTTCCCGCCGAAAACAAAGTCTCATCTGCAAATACCTGAGGAAAAGGGAGGTCACGGAGAAGCGCCAAATTCTTTTCAGGTCGCGAAGAATTTGAAAGATAGCAATGCAGAGGGCGCAGAGGAATTTAAGGTAAGAGTTCGGATCAGGCAGTTTGGTGAGAATGCCTTAATGCAGCATGGTTGGAATAGGCATTCTCGGGGTTCTTCGCTCCGCGCCACAGATTATTGCTGAGGAAGCACGGTTGAGGCGCGCCGCTCAGAATGACAAAGGATCAATGTTAATGACAGAAGGATCTGAATGACTCTGCGTTCTCTGCGACCTCTGAGTGAACTGAGGATGTATGACTCAGCAGGAATTATCGAAAACGAATAAGATGGTTATAGGCAGCACACAAGCATAGATGGAAACAGCAACCAAGGAATCTTCAACAACTCAATCCGCCATTCCCCGGCAGATGATGGCCGCTGTCTATCGCGGCAAAGACGATGTCCGCCTGGAAACTGTTCCCACCCCGCAGATCGGCGACGGCGAAATTCTGGTGCGCGTGCACACCTGCGGCATCTGCGGCACCGATCTGAAAAAGATTTCTACCGGCTCCCATTCCGCGCCGCGTATCTTTGGGCATGAGACCAGCGGACAAATCGTCGCGGTTGGCGAAGGCGTCACCCATTTCAAAATCGGTGACCGCGTGATGGTCTTTCATCACATCCCCTGCGGCAAGTGCTACTACTGCCGCCACAAAGTTTTTGCGCAGTGTCCGGTCTACAAAAAGGTCGGAGCCACGGCCGGATTCGAAGCCAGCGGTGGCGGCTTCGCCGAGTATGTGCGCGTGATGGATTGGATCGTTCAGAAGGGTGTAGTCAAATTGCCTGACGGTGTTTCTTATGAGCAGGCCTCTTTCATCGAGCCGGTCAACACCTGCATGAAAGGCATTGCGTCGCTCAATCTCCAGAAGGGCGAAACCGTGCTTGTGATCGGACAAGGCCCAATCGGCATTATTCTTGCTGTATTGGCCAAACGAACGGGTGCGTCTGTCGTAACTTCCGATTTGTATCCTCAACGGCTTACAATAAGTAGAAGTTACGGATTTACGGAAAATGTCGACGCTTCTTCTGATGACCTCCTCAGAGGAGTGCGGGAGATGACAGATGGGCGTGGCGCAGATGCAGTCATCCTGGCAGTTGCTGGAAACAGCTTGATTTGTACTGCCATGGATGCAGCCCGGCCGGGCGGCAGGGTCATGCTGTTTGCGCAGACGCAGCGCAGCGAAGCTGCCATCGATCCGGCAGCCATCTGCGTAGACGAAAAAATACTGCTTGGTTCCTATAGTGCCTCGGTTGATTTACAAGAGGAGAATGTCCGGCTGGTTTTCAGCGGCGAAGTGGATTTTGCCCGCCTGATCACCCACAGATTTCCCCTGACCCAGGCGATTCGAGCCATTGATCTTGCAGCACATCCGGGTCCCGATTCAATGAAAGTCGTGATTCAACCGGGAATCGGATGGGAGTCCGGCACACAAGATTGATTCGTCGCTATGCGATGCGAAAGTGAGTGGAGAAAGCTTAGTGAAAAAACAAATGACAGCGGCTGTCCTCTACGGCAAAGAGGACGTAAAAATCGAAAAGGTTCCCATACCTCCTTTGGAATTCGGTGAAGTGCTGGTCAAGGTGAACGTGGCCCTGACTTGTGGGACTGACCTCAAGGTTTTTAAGCGTGGCTATCACGCGCGCATGATCGTGCCTCCCGCCCTGTTCGGGCATGAGCTTTCCGGAGTGATCGAAGAAGTCGGTCCGGGCGTAAGAGATTTCCGCCGGGGCATGAGAGTCGTCGCCCTGAACTCCGCTCCCTGCGGCTCCTGCTTCTATTGCAGGCGCCACCAGGAAAACCTGTGTGAAGACCTGTTGTTCAACAATGGCGCTTATGCCGAATACATCAAGATTCCCCGCCGCATCGTCGAATCGAACATGCTGGCGCTGCCGGATGATGTGAGCTTCGAATCCGCTGCCATGACTGAGCCCCTGGCCTGCGCCCTGCGTGGATTGCAGGAGACGGGCGCAGATATCGGCGACAACGTGACCATCATCGGCGCCGGGCCACTGGGCCTGATGCTGATGCAGGTGGCCAAGCTGAGCGGCTGCTCAGTGATTGCCGTGGTGAAGCGCGACGAGCAGGTCAGCGCCGCCAAACGCTTTGGCGCAGACGATGTCGTCCAGATCGCCAAAACCAAAGATCCCGTCGAAGCGGTGGTTCACCTCACGGAAGGCCGCGGCTCAGATGTGGTGATTGAAGCTGTTGGCCGTCCGCAGGCGTGGCAGTGGTCCGTGGATATGGTGCGCCGTGGCGGCGTTGCCAACTTCTTCGGCGGCTGCGCTGCCGGAACCAAGGTGGAGTTGGATACAAACCGGCTGCACTACTCCGAGATCAGCCTGAAAGCTACTTTCCACCATACACCGGAAACTGTGCGCAAAGCATTCGCCCTGATCACCGAAAAGAAGATCAAGAGCACAGACTATGTAACCGGGGAAGCGCCGCTTTCGAAACTCAAGCAGGTCTTGCAGCAGATGCTCGAGCGGGGAAGCCAGATCAAGACTGCGATCATTCCCGGCCACTGAGCCACTGACTTATGGCAGCAACGCGCACCAACAGCCCTTCGCTACCCATGCAGTCGCTGGGCTGGAAGGCGTTGCCGGAGTCATACCGCATTCCCGAATCTGCGCCTTCTCTCGAAGAAGCGCAACGCTATTGCGGGCGGCTGGCGCGCACCCATTACGAAAATTTTTCGGTTGCCACCTGGTTCCTTCCCTCCGCTCTGCGCCAGCATTTTTATAATGTCTATGCCTACTGCCGCATCTCCGATGATCTGGGCGATGAAGTAGGCAATGCGCAACAGTCATTGGAGTTGCTCGATCAATGGGAAGCAGAGCTGGAGGCCTGTTATCACGGCTCTCCGCGGCATCCTGTATTTGTAGCCCTCGCTCAGACAGTACGCCAGTTTGGCATTCCGCAGCATGAATTTTCCGATCTGCTGATCGCCTTCCGCCAGGACCAGACGGTTACCCGCTTCCCCACATTTGATGACGTGCTCGGCTATTGCAGGTATTCGGCAAATCCGGTCGGCCACCTGGTGCTCTATCTCTGCGGCTACAGCGATGCCGAGAGGCAGCAGCTTTCCGATTACACCTGCACCGCGCTGCAGCTCGCCAATTTCTGGCAGGATGTGGCCGTCGATTACGGCAAGGGACGCATCTATCTTCCGCTGGAGTCACTGCAGCGCTTCGGGGTTAGCGAAGAAGACATTGCCAATCGTCGCGCCACGCCCGAGTTCATCGAGATGTTGAAATTTGAAGTGCAGCGCGCGCGTGAATGGTTCGACCGTGGCCTGCCGCTGGTAAAGAAGGTAAACCGCGAACTGGCCGTCGATCTGGAACTGTTCAGCCGTGGCGGCCAGGAAATTCTGAATGCGATTGAGCGGCAGGGCTTCGATGTGCTGAGCAGTCGTCCGGTCATCTCCAAACCACGCAAGCTGTGGCTGGTACTGCGCGCGGCCGCAGGCAAGCTGCTGTGAGTTCGCAGCTCGCCCATGCCTATGCGGTATGCAGAGGCATCGCCCGCCGTTCGGCCAAGAATTTCTATTACGGCTTTCTCGTACTGCCTTCAGAAAAGCGTGACGCCTTTTGTGCCGTCTATGCTTTCATGCGTCATGCCGATGATCTCTCTGATGATCCCGGCTCCGATCCCCGACAGAAACGGCAGAAGCTGAGCGACTGGCTGGAATCCGCCCAAGCTGTTTTCAGCGGCAAGCCGACCGACGATCCTGTATTGATGGCGCTGGCGGACACACAGAGCCGTTTCAAGATTCCAGCCGATCTGTTTGAACAACTGGTCTACGGAACCAGCCTCGATCTCGATATCCCTCCGCCATCGGATGTTCCTGCGGTGGTCTGCCAGACCTTCGAAGACCTGAAGCATTACTGCTACTACGTAGCGTCCGTCGTAGGACTGGTCTGCATCCGCATCTGGGGATACACCGACCCAAAGGCAGAGATGCTGGCTGAAGATTGCGGCCTGGCTTTCCAGCTTACGAACATCATTCGTGACGTGAAGGAAGACGCAGGCCTTGGCCGTTTATATTTTCCAGTCGAAGACCTCAAGAAATTCGGCGTATCGCCGGAGCAGTTTGCGGTTGCCAACCTCAATGGCGGCCCACAGTCACAAGCGATTCAGCCGGTGCTGGAATTCGAGGCTGAGCGCGCCCGCCGCTACTACGAGTCCGCCAGGTGGCTGATGGAACTCATCGAAGAAGACAGCCGTCCGGCGCTGTGGGTGCTGGTGGAAATCTACAGCCGCCTGCTGAAAAGAATCGCCGAACGCAATTATGATGTGTTCACGGAACGGATCCAGCTCAGTGTATGGGAGAAGTTAAAAATACTCTCGCGCGGATTTGTGATGCGGGTTATGTAGCCACTATTTCGGGTTGCCGATAGATATCGAAAGACAAGTAACTGGGCATGACTTCAGTCGTGCCGATAAAGTTTTATATGCCTGGGCTTTAGCCCCTGCTGATGTGTTTGCTCGCTGAAAAACAGACCCGTACCAGTTCTAAATGTACCAGCAGATCATCGACATTGTGTTTAATCTGAAAATGGCCGACCAGCATTCATCCGGAGGACACAGCGGCAGGGGCTAAAGCCCGGGATCATTTTGACATTTTCGGTACGACTGAAGTCATACCCTGTTACTTGTCTCGCTCCTGGACGGTCTATGTTATTTGAGAATGCTCCAATAAGTGATGATTGATCACTCTTCCAACTCGAGTGTTGCCATTATCGGTGGCGGGCTTGCCGGGCTTGCTGCCGGGTGCGCCCTTGCTGATGCCGGATTCGAAGTGACACTATTTGAGCGCCGCCCCTATGTCGGTGGACGCGCCTCGTCTTACGAGCATCCGGGCACCGGAGAGGTCGTGGATAACTGCCAGCACGTCCTGCTCGGCTGCTGCACCAACCTGACCCACTTCTACGAGCACATAGGCGTGAGCGACAAAATCCAGTGGTTTGACGAACTCACTTTTATCGAGCCCGGCGGACGCGCCAGCACGCTATCTCCATCCATGTTGCCCGCTCCGCTGCACAGCATGCCTGCGTTCTTTGGAACATCATCACTGTCATTAGGCGACAAGCTGGGCATTTCCCGAGCACTCACCGCCATGATGCGCCGCCTTCCCGAGGATGGCGACGGAGATTTTCTGCAATGGCTGCGCCGGCATGGACAGACAGAACGCGCCATCGAGCGCTTCTGGAAAGTGGTGCTGGTCAGCGCGCTCAATGAAGACCTGGACCGCATCTCTGTGCGTTATGCCGTGCAGGTGTTTCGCGAGTCGTTTCTGAAATCTGCGAAGGCCGGAAAAATGGGAGTGCCGCGCATCCCGCTTTCCGAGCTTTACAACAGCGCTGCCGAATTTATCCGCAGCCACGGAGGAGAGGTGCTGCTGCGCGCTTCCGTGACTGGCATCAACTCTGGACCTGACGGAGTGAAAATTACCAGCAATCCGGGCGAGCAGCAGTTTGATTTTGCCATTCTGGCTGTTCCCTTCCAGACCGCCGCCAGCCTTTTGCCCGCTGGTCCAATTGCCGAGCCTTTGAAAAATAACCTGGGCCAATTTGAAGCCTCCCCCATCACCGGCATTCATCTTTGGTTTGACCGCGAGATCACTTCCCTGCCCCACGCGGTACTGCTTGACCGCACTATTCAATGGATGTTCCAGAAAAATAAGTTCCACTCCAATGGCAACGACTCGCAGGGCAGCTATCTTGAGCTGGTGGTGAGCGCGTCCAAGAGCCTTGTCGAAAAATCCCGCCAGGAAATAATCGATCTGGCACTGGCTGAACTGGCCGAATTCTTTCCCAGCGCGAAAGAAGCCAAACTGCTCAAGGCGGCCGTAATCAAAGAAGTCTATGCCACCTATTCCGTTATGCCCGGGCTGGATCGCTTCCGTCCGCAAGCCCGGACACAGTGGCCAGGACTCTTCCTGGCGGGCGACTGGACAGCCACCGGCTGGCCTGCGACCATGGAAGGCGCAGTCCGCAGCGGCTATCTCGCCGCCGAAGCGTTGACCAGATCAATTGGAAACCCACAGCAGTTCCTGATTCCCGACCTGAAGGCTCAAGGATTGATGAAGCTTTTCGGCTGAGACAAACCTACCACGGGGACACAGCGTAGCCAAACCATAGCCAATTCTTTTGCCGCTGATGAACGCTGAAAAAAACAAACCCAACCACAGGTCGACACAGATAAATACAAATTTTCATGAGGGCGGAATCGGGTTAAGGACGCGCAAAGACTTTCTTCCTCTGTTACCCTTTGTGGAACCTTGTGTCATTCTCGACTTACGAAAGATTTATCCCCGCAGCCGGGGCGGCTGCGCTCCATAAAGATCTTCATATTTTGATTGCGCGTCGCTGCGCTGTGCTGATCAGTGGTTCTTATCGGCTTATGCCTCTACGGGTTACCAGATATACGGCGAAGCTTCCCAGCCAGTGCCCGCCTTCATAGTGCTCTCCTGTGACCGCCGCCAGGCCCGCAGCGCGATGGGCGGCAATACATTTCTGTAGCGCATTGAGCCGTGCATCGTTTTTAGAAAGACCGGAGGCGATGCCATCGAGCATCCAGGCGCGGCTGAGATTTAGGCCGTCGATGTGTGCAAGTTTGGGATCGGAAGGATCGGTGGATTTTTCCGGATGCAGCCACGCGTCGGAACCATTGTGGGGTACCTGCGGCATGAACTGGTGCAGCCATCGGGCAAATTCATTCGCCGGAAGTACTCGCCGCATGACATCCGCTTCAGCCAGGCAGGGAGAGAGAAAGTCCTCGCCTGACGGCTCATAGGCCAGCGGACAGTCTCTGTCCTGCAGGTAGAAATCACGTGACTTGGCCAGAAGAAGATTCAGAAAATCCTTGTCATCTATGAAGCGTGCATAATCGATGATCAGACCCAGGGCAAATGCCGTCTGGCTGTGCTCGCCCGATCGCACCGGATGAGAAAGCTTGGGTAACCACGTCTTCAAACGTTCTGTAGCCGCTTCTTCCAGCGGGTGCAGGTTACTGGAGAGTTCGTGAGCAAGCGGATCACTGCCTGCCTTCTCCCATTCGCGCAGTTCCATGCCAAGCTGCAGCAGCCAGGCCAGTGCATACGGACGCTCGAAGCTCGCCCGGCCTTCAGCTTTCAAGTACGCCGCTTCATGGCGGATGTTGGCTTCGGTGAGACTCTGGCGTAAGGCATTGCGCGCGTCGGCGGTGAAGACGGCATCAGGAAAAGTCCGCGCCAGCCGGGCCAGCAGCCAGTGTCCGTGCACCGAGGAGTGCCAGTCATAGCAGCCATAAAACGCAGGCGTGAGCTGGCGGGGCGGCGCCACGTCAGCATCGCTATTTAACGAGTGGGCAAGCTTATTCGGGTATTCCTTATGCACGCAGGCCAGCGCCAGCCTGGAGAACCGCTCCGCTGTTCCTGCGCTCATAGTGCTCTCTGAAGACGATTGCGACGAGGCTTGCCGGTTCTGCATACGGCTAAAACTTACAGAAACCAGCAAGGTCAGGAGCAGGGCCTTCTTGTGCATGGCAGACAAATGTACCATGCGCATTGTGCCGGATTAACCGCAAGGACGCGAAGGTTGCAAATTACCTGCCGTGCTCTTCCAGGAACTTCTCGGCTTCCATAGCAGCGGCGCAACCTGAACCTGCGGCGGTGATGGCCTGGCGATAGCGGCGATCCTGCACGTCACCACAGGCAAACACACCCGGCACGCGGGTGAAAACAAAGTCGTGGGTCTTCAGGTAGCCGTCCTGATCCATGTCGAGCTGTCCGGTAAACATCTTGGCGTTGGGATGGTGGCCAATCCCCAGGAACATGGCGCTGGTGGGAAAGTCCCAGACCTTTCCAGATTTCACGTTGCGAAGCTTGAGGCCGCTGACCTCTTTCTTCTGCACGTCGTAGACGTCCTCCACCACCGTGTCGGGAAGGAACTCGATTTTCTCGTGCTGGCGTGCGCGGTCCAGCATGATTTTGGAGGCGCGGAAGTGGTCGCGGCGATGAATGAGTGTGACCTTACTGGCGAAACGTGTCAGAAAAAGAGCTTCTTCCATGGCAGAGTCGCCGCCGCCGATCACCGTGATTGGCTTGTCGCGGAAAAAGAAGCCGTCACAGGTGGCGCAGGAAGAGACCCCATAACCAATCAATGCCTGCTCGCTGGGCAGCCCCAGCCAGCGCGCCGAAGCGCCGCTGGCAATGATCAACGTGCGCGCCTGAACGGACTTACTGCCAAAGTTCAAGGTAAACGGATAGTGGCCCAGGTCGGCGCTGACCAGATGGCCTGCCATATACTCGGCGCCAAAGCGTTCCGCCTGCTTGCGCATGTTTTCGATCAGTTCCGGCCCCTGAATTCCCTCGGGAAAGCCGGGGAAGTTTTCCACCAGCGTGGTCATCGACAACTGTCCTCCGGGCTCATGGCCTTCGATCACCAGTGGATTCAGGTTGGCGCGCGCGGCATAAATAGCTGCGGTCAAACCGGAACAACCGGTGCCCAGAATTACAGTGTCACGAACGGAGTTTTCCATAGCATTCCTTAGATTCACGAATATCGATTTAGTTTCAAGACTATTTTCGAGCACCCTGTCCGGTTTTGGGCTGAGTGAGCCAGGAAACGTCAGAGCGGAAGGTGGTACGCAAGCCCAGATTCCCGCGATAGCTGGCCATCAGCTCTGAAGCCTGCCGGAAGAGTGGCTCATAGTCGCCCTGATCGGCCCCTTCACAGCGTGACAAAGTCACCGAACTTTTCCCCAGCCGTTCCACCCGGATGCGGGCCGCAGGCGTATCGGTGGAGAGCACTACCAGGGGAGCGGCTGCTCCCGCCGAGACCCGGTCTTCAATGGCGATCTCGTGAAAGTCCTTTGGATCGCGTACACGCAGAACCAGAGTTTCGATGATGGCTTTTTCATCAGCGCTCATCGAGTACTGCACGGTCAACAGCGCGGATTCCGGCGCAAATTCGCGGCGCAGTCGCACGAAGCGCGAGACGGGAGCGTCTTTGAGAGTGGCTCGTCCGCGGGAAATCTCAAAATCCGGGGCAAAGGCGGGTTTTCCCGAAACTTTGGCCAGCGCATTCTTCAATGCCGCCTGGTCTTCTGCTGACGGCGTGCAGACATTCAGGTAATTCATCCTGACCTGCGGCTGCTCCTGCTGGGCAAACGCACCGATGCTGGCAAAAAGAAAAATGGTGACTAGGGCTTTGGGCACGCAGGAATTTTATCAAATGCGGTCTTTCAGATTTTCACCACAGCGCAGCCGAGCCGCAACCAAAAGGCTTTAACCGCAGAGAACGCAGAGAGCGCAGAGGAAGGCAAGTGAGCCGCAAAGGTAACAAATGGAAGTAATTCAGCTCCGGATTTCCAACTCTGGAATTTTCCAGCGAGGCGCTCGGGAGATCACGCAAAGCCGTACTACATTGCCCGCGCTTCAATTCAATCCAAATTCAGGAGAGTCTCATGAAAGCAAAATCTTTTCTTCTCTTGTCACTGTTTACTTTTATTTCCATTGCTGTTCAGGCGCAGATGCCTCCTCCGCCTGCGTCTCCATATCGCACCTACGTATCAGTCAACGGGAATGACAGCAATGCGAGTTCGGGATGCCAGCAGATCGCTCCCTGCCGCAACTTCAACATTGCCCTGGGCGTAACCGCATCCCATGGAGAGCTGGTGGCGCTCGATTCCGGAAATTACATGCCTTTTAACATCACTCAATCTGTAACGATCAAAGCAGCCCCCGGCGCCGATGTAACCATTTTGAGTTCTGGATTCGGAGACGCCATTGCAATCAACGCCGGATCATCGGACTCCATCGTTCTACACGGATTGACCATCAACGGTTCGGCAACATCCGGATGGACCGGCATTCACTTCTGGACAGGAGGAGCGCTGCTGGTGGAAAACTGCGTTCTTTCCGATTTAACCAATGGAATCCGGGTGGATGGGCCGGGCAAGATCATCGTGACCGATACCCTCATCCGCGACAACCAGATGGGAGTGGCGATGCAGACGAGTTCCGGCCAGATCCATGCCACGTTCGACCGCGTCCATATCAAGAACAATCAATTCACCGGAATCGGGGTTTGGAACAACACTCAGGCTGTGATTTCCAACAGCCTGATAACAGACAATTTCCAGAATGGAATCGAGGTATCAGCCGGGTCACCCGGAAACGCAGTGGCCAACATTGAAGGGTGCATCATTAAGAACAATAACAATGGCATCGTCTCCTATGGTGGATCACTGGCGCGTGTAAGCCATTCGACGATCACCGATAACATGCAGGGCATTCCATCGTTTGGCGGGCAGGTGCTCTCGTTTGGCAATAACAGGCTTGTAGGGAATGTAACGGACGGCTTCTTCACCGGGATGGTTCCACTGCAGTAAGACATTTCTTTTCCCGCCTGTCATTCTGCAAGCCGACCGACGAAGGAGGAAAGCACAGCGAAGAACCCGAAGTGTTTTCGGCCGCCACGCCGCAGCAGGGAATTCAACGGGAACACCCATCGTGAGAACTCCCTGACGCGGCATAGCAACTCGAAATATTCTCGGGGTCTTTCGCTTCGCGCCATAAGGTTCCAGTGAAACAAACATTATTCAGGCGCTCCGCTCAAGATGACAAGTTGAAAGAGAATCTTACGCTCAAGATGACAAAGTTGAGAGAGAATCTCACAAAGAGAAATATTTCGATTTATTTTCAGATACATCTTCGATACATCAACGTGTAACCACTTCCAACAACCTCGCCAGGCCCGTCGCAAATACGCTCTCCGGCGTAATCAAACTCACCACCAGAATGCCTTCCTGATGGAAGTCATAGAGATGTCCTGGATGCACATAGACATCTTTCTCCTGTAACAATGCAATCGCCAGCTCTTCATCTGAGCGGGTAGCCGGAACGCGCAGCACGGCATACCAGCCACCTTCGAGTTCCAAACGGCTGCAATGCCGCTGTGCGGCCAGTTGCCCGGCCAACTCTTTCAGATTGTTGCGCACGCGCTGCATGAGCTGGCTTTGGAAGCTGTACCGCTGTTCGAGAAATGCCGCTGCGGCCAGTTGCACGGGCGCATTCATGGAAAGAAATGTATCGGCAATCATCTCCAGGCGCGAGAGCGCTTCCGTTTTCAGGTTCTCCGGGCCGCTGGTTGCCAGCCAGGCAAATTTCATCTGCGGCAGCCCGGAAATTTTGGAGAGGCCGCTCAACGTAAATGTAAGGGCTTCCTGACTGCTCGTGAAACTCTGCGGGCGCTGCTCCTCTAAGGCAAAGTCCAGAAATACCTCATCGGCAATGATCGTCATCTGCCGTGTGGCGCAAATTTGGCTAAGCTGGGCCATTTCGGCAGGCTTAGTGAAATGTCCGGTGGGATTATTGGGATGCACCACGATCACCCCGCGCGTGCGCTCAGTCATGGCCTGCTGCAAGCCATGAAAATCAATCTGCCAGCCGTGGTCATAGATCAGAGGATAGCGTTTGAGTTTTACGTCCTGAATGTCGGCAAGAAAATCAAACAGCGGATAGCTGGGAGTCGGAATCAGCAGTTCATCGCCCGGATTGCACAACAGACGAAAAACGTATGAGTATGCCTCGCTGGTGCTGGTGGTGAGGATGATCTCCTCCGGCTTAACCATTCCTCCACGCCCCTCATAGTAGCCCGCAACTGCCCTGCGCGCCTGCTC
Source organism: Candidatus Angelobacter sp. Gp1-AA117 (assembly GCA_003223515.1). Classification (GTDB taxonomy): domain Bacteria; phylum Acidobacteriota; class Terriglobia; order Terriglobales; family Acidobacteriaceae; genus Angelobacter. The sequence goes on along the minus strand of QHVI01000030.1, from coordinate 43,043 downwards.
AAGTCCTTTGGGGTCAGGATGGTACTCAAGCGATGCCGGGCTGCACAGCGCCCGCATGATGGCCTTTTGGTCATAGCGAAAGCCGCATTCCGTAGGATTGGAAACACTCAGGTCCAGCACCTCCCTGCCGCTGGCCCGATGTCCGGCCAAGGCCTGGGTAAGCTTATTGGTGGTGAGGTTCCAGTTGGTGCGGCCGGCGAACATGCACTCATCATAGAGTACATGCGTGACCTGTGAATGGCGGGGCGTTAAGCGGAAACGTCAAAAAGACGGAAGCGCTAAAGGTTCGTCCCTTTGCATTAATTATTCCCAATAAACCCAGGCAGGCAGGGCCTGCGGCGTACCACTAAAACCTAGGCAACTTAATCTTCTAATCTAAAATATTCCGAAAACAGGAAATTACTAAAGTAAGTACCGGGTTTAGGCCCACTTCGTATGAGAATGTCTCCACCACCATTGGTTTAGGGGAGTAGGGCTCATTATGCATATGCTGTTTAGAGACATTCGTTATGGATTCCGTGTCCTCCGCCGCGCACCAGGTTTCACCATTATTGCGCTGCTCACGTTAGTGCTCGGGATTGGCGCCAATACCCTGATTTTCAGCATCGTGAGTGCATTGAATTTTCACGGCCCATTCAAAGACGCTGATAACTTAATTTTCATCCGGACCCAATATCCGAATGTCGTCTTAGGCACTTCTCTGCCTGATCTTGCGGCCTGGAGATCTCAAACCCAGGCTTTCTCCAAGATGGGCGGATATTACCTTACCAGTGTGACGTTTACGAATACTGAAGAGCCACGGAGACTCCGCGCTGCATTAATCACCCGTGATTATTTTGAAGTATTCGGCACCCAGGCACGGCTGGGCCGCTTTTTTCTTGACTCAGAACAGGAAAAGGGTGCTGAACCTGTCTGCCTGATCAGCCAGGAATTCTGGCATGAGCAATACGAAAATGATCTTGAAGTTTTCAGCCGCTCCATTACCTTGGACGGAAAGCGTTACCGCATTGTCGGTATTGTCCCCAATGACGCACCTGATTTCCGCACGTTAAAGAATGAAGTGTGGCTGCCGCTGGAAGGCAACCCACCGCACGAGGCCGAAGATTACAACTACATTTGGACCATCGCAAAATTGAAGGCTGGACACGACCTTGATTCCGGACGTAAAGACCTTGAAGTCATCCAGTCCAGGCTGAATGCCCAGTATCCCGCCAATAAACACACGCTGAACATGGTGACCGTGCCAGATTTTGTGCTGGGCACCGCCAAACGCGCACTCAACGTACTGCTGGTCACTGTAGGCATGGTCTTGCTGATTGCCTGCGCCAACGTGGCCAACATGATATTGACCCGGGCCACCAGACGGACCCGGGAAATGGCCCTGCGCGAAGCACTGGGCGCGAACCGTGGCCGCCTCATCAGGCAATTACTCGTGGAATGCCTGATTCTGACTACTCTCGCAGCGATGCTGTCATTGGTGTTTTCTTATTTTCTTGGAATACAGGCCTTCAAGTTGTGGCCTTCTACATTGCAAAGGCCAGAGGCCATCGCAATCGACTGGCACGTGCTTATTTTCACCGGGGTGGTTGCACTGCTGAGCACGGTACTATTCGGCCTGATCCCCGCGCTGCGTGTCTCACGACAGAGCATTATTCGCAGCATCCGGGAATCTCAATCTACGCAAAATACGGGAGGAGGAGGCAGCGGTATCCTGCGCAATATATTTGTGGTGTCCGAGATTGCCTTCGCCACTATTTTGCTGATTTCCGCCGTTTTCACGATGCGGAGCTTCGTCCAGCTGCTGAATGTCGATCACGGGTTTGATACCAGAAACCTGTTTACATTCCGGGTGGCCATACCTGAACAAAAATATCCGAAACCGGAGCAGCGTTCACGGTTTTTCCAAAAAGTACTGCAGAACTTCCGGGTACAACCTGGCATCTCTGCTGCTTCAGCCACTTCCTTCTCGCCGTATGGAGGCGGCCAGACCGGAACCTTTGAGATAAAAGGACGGGCAGTAGACCCTGCCCAATTGCCATGGGCACAAAAGCATTATGTGGCTCCAGATTATTTTGAGACAATGCGCATGTCTCTCATTTCCGGCCGTTACCTCAATGAACAAGACAATGAGAACAGCGTAAAAGCCGTGGTAATCAGCCAGAGCACAGCCCGGCAGGTATTTCCCGGAGACGATCCTATTGGCAAGTTCATAAAAATTGACTCCGATCAAAGCACCTGGCAGCAAATCGTGGGGGTTGTGCCTGACATGAAAACGGGCAGTCCTGAAGCCGTTTCCTATCAACTTTACTTAAGCATGCTTCAGTATCCGAGTTCATCGATGACCCTGATTGCGAGGACGAACCTGGATCCCAGGAGCGCCCTGTATGCCGGTAAAACCGCGGTGCTTACGGCGGACATAGACCAGCCCATCGCCACACCGGCTACCATGGACGAAATTATTGACAGCTCTATTTCGGGCACACGCTATTCGACTTTTCTTCTGGGCCTGTTTGCCAGCCTGGCCATGATTCTCGCTGTACTGGGTGTATATGGAGTAATGGCCTATTCCGTTACCCAGCGCCGCCAGGAGTTTGGAATACGCATTGCACTGGGCGCGCCTCGCGCAAGCATCATGCGGATGGTGATGAGCACCGGACTCAAACTGGTAGTTCTGGGCACCGCCATTGGATTGCTGGTCTCGCTCGGAGTGGCGCCTTTTCTGCGCAGCCAGTTGTTTGATACGGCCAGCACTAAGTCGGTTGATTTAACGACCTATTGCACCGTGATTCTGCTGCTTATGCTAGGCGCTGTAATGGCAAGTTTCTTACCGGCCTATCGCGCGACACGGGCCAATCCGACCATGATGCTGAGACACGACTAATCGGGAGATCCTTCCACCGAAGATGCTACTGACGCGGCCTGAAGCTGAGCATTTCCCGGCCACGCAGCCATAACGCGCCCATCAGGGTGAGGCCGGAAGCAAGCAGGAAGAACAGCGCGGTCAGCAGATCGATGGTGCTCCACACCTGATGCCGCGCAATCGCCAATTGCGCCTGCATCCACAGGACGGGCGCATGCCTGACCAGTCCGGTGAAAGTGGACTGCATCCAGCGCAAATTGAGGACAATCACAAACGCAAGCAGGAGATTTCCTGCAATACCATAGAACAGGAAAATAGCAGCTTTAAAGCGGCTGTGATTCAACGAAGTATGCTGTGGCGACCGCCCTTGCAGCCTTAATAACGAGCGTATCAACTGCCGCAAGTAGTTCGTTGCCTGACGGTGCAGATTAGGCATTCCCAGCCAATCCACCAGCACCCAATAACCATCAAACCGGAATACCGGATTGATGGCCACCAGCGTCATCACGTCAATGGAGATGCAGGCCGCGCGCAGTGATGGATCATGCGCCAGCACCGCAGCAACGGCCAGCACTGCGAAGACGATTTGCTGGAAATATATTCCCCCTAAATCCACGACTACTCTCTGCCTTTGCCGAAAAGTCCAGACTTGAGAGACATCTGCGTAAAGGACAGGCAAGAGAATATATAACCCCACCCCGATGCTGCCCGGAGTTCCGCCGAACCTGAAGACCGCTGAAGAATGGCCAAATTCGTGGACTACAACGCTGAACAAAACAGCCACGAGTACTAGGCTGGGATGAAATTTCGCACCCTGGCCGGGCGCATAAACCTGATAGAGCACCCCATGGGCCGCCGCAATAAGAGCAAGCATTACCCATACCGCCAGCGGCCGGTATGCGCTGCTTAAGTACCGGGACAAGCGCACCACAATCGTCTGCGAAATCAACGTGTGATGCCATAAGAGCTTCATTCGCTTCGCAATCGGTGCGGCAGGAGATTCGGGGCTGGAACCCTCTAATAAGAAAGGCCGGTATTGGGTAACAACAAATTGGTAAAACTCGGGAAAGCTGACCGTTTTGTCTTCCCGTGAGGCGTAAATCTGTTCCAGCGATCTACCCTGATTTAGGTCGTTCAATATCGCATAAGCGGATTCTGAGATGCGGAATTGTCGCTGGTCAGGAGTACGCAAAATGTAATCCCGCAGTGCCGATCCATTATGAAATGGATGGAACGTGCAACCAGGTTTAAGGAAAAGATGAGTAGGCATTTCTCTGAGAAAGCCTCGCAAAGCTTTTGCCGGCGAACCAGATAGGACCTTGCGAGGCCGTTACTGGCCTAACTGACGAGGCCGCCGCCAGTGGCACTACCATCACCACCGCCGAAGAACCCGCCACCAGTGGCACTGCCGTCACCACCGCCGAAGAACCCGCCGCCAGTGGCACTACCATCGCCACCGCCAAAGCTCAGTACTTGCAGCTCCAGTCGGGATTCCAGTTCCTCAGGACGGAGGTCGGCTAAGTTGATTGCTTTCCGGGTGTCAATCATGCGACTCTCTCCTTTTCTTTGATTTAGAGAGGCTTGGGTACTCTTCATGAGCATCTCTGTCTCTCCTACGCGACTCTAGCCCCGGAATGCCGGAAATAACCGTCATAGTTTAAAAATCCGGATTCTGAAAACTTCCTGCTGTAGATTGTTACTTTGAAGTACAGATTGGCCAATGGAAAGTTAGACAGTACATGTACCCAGATAAGGCGAATGACTTAGAGGAATTTCGCTTTCCTGGTTCCATTTTGGGACAAAAACCGGGCCAGGAATTACTTTGATATTGAAATGCTTGAATCCACAAATTCAACGAGATAGGTGACTTCCGCAGTGTTGAGGTTCTATGACGGCAGTTCGCCGCAATACACAAAGCCGTAGAGGCAGGTTCCATATTGGAATTCCCCTTCGGCATCCTGAGTTTATAAATTTCTCATAGACGTGACACTGCCCAACAACTGCACGAATTTCCTAAAAATCAAAACGTGCGCCGTTGTCCTCTGCTCCTGTCATGGCTGGAATTTCCTGGCGATAGGTTGTTAGAGCTAAAGTTATACCTGAGACATTTCGGGGTTGCATGGGCCGGCATTCATCAAGCAAGACACGACGACATGACTAAAACATCTTAACTATTGAACGTAAAAATGGGGAGTGATCACAACTCACTCCCCATTTCATTGATTGACGGACACTACCCCATTACACCTTCTGCACTGCCTGGACGAGCGATGTAAGTGAACTCTTAGCATCACCGTAGAGCATGCCGGTAACAGGTTTGAAGAACAACGGGTTCTCCAGGCCGGAGAATCCTTTGCCCTTGCCTCGCTTCAGCACCACCACCGATTTAGCACGGTCCACCTCGATAATCGGCATGCCCGCAATCGGACTCTGGGGATTATCGCGGGCATCAGGGTTCACCACGTCATTCGCGCCGATGACTACCGCGACATCCGTGCTGGGCAGTTCGGGGTTGATCTGCTCCATCTCGTAAAGTGACGAATAAGGCACATTAGCCTCGGCCAGCAAGACGTTCATGTGCCCTGGCATTCGGCCAGCCACAGGATGGATCGCGTATTTCACCCCCACCCCACGCTCTTCCAGAATGTTGCCGAGTTCGCGCACCGCATGCTGCGCCTGGGCTGTGGCCATGCCGTAACCGGGAACGAAAACCACCTGGTTAGCATAGGCAAGTTGCACGGCCACATCGTCCAGACTGACCTCGCGCATGGTTCCGGTTGCGCCTGTATCGGTGCCGACGACTGCGCCGAACCCGCCAAAGAGCACGTTGGCCATGGAGCGATTCATGGCACGGCACATCAGGATGGAGAGAATGAACCCGGAGAAACCGTCGAGTGTGCCGGCGATGATCAATACGTTGTTGGAAAGCACAAAGCCGGTAGCGGCGGATGAAAGACCTGCATAGGAATTCAACAGCGACATCACTACCGGCATATCGGCGGCGCCAATAGGAACTACCAGCAGGACGCCGAAGATCAGCGCGCAGGCGATCATGCCATAAAACAGAACAGCCATGCCCGGATGCGTCAGCCATCCGATATAGCAGCCGGCCATGCTGAGAGCCAGCAGCAGGTTCACGAGATGCTGGCCCTTGAACTGAATGGGAGTTCCGCGCATCAACTCCTGCAACTTCGCGGCGGCAATCAAGCTGCCTGTAGTTGTCAGCGAGCCCAGCATGACTTCAAATCCCAGGGCTCCCATCTTTATCGGCCCCATGTTTGCGCCGTGAATGATGTATTCGGCAACGCCTACCATGGATGCCGCCAGTGCTCCAAAGGCATGTGACAACGCGGTTCGCTGTGGCATGGCAGTCATGGGAACCATGGCGATGGGTATGCCAATGGCGGAGCCGATGACCAGTCCAATGAGAATCCACGTGTAGCTGACGATTTCAGGATGGAAAAGTGTTCCAAGAACGGCGGCGGCCATGCCACAGGCGGCCATGATCATGCCGCGCCGTGCAGAATCAGGATGACTTAGTCCCTTCAGGCCGAGAACGAAGAGGATGGACGCAACAAGATAAGTGGCTTCGAGAATGTATTGGGCGTTGCTCACTTTTTCTCCTCTGCCTTCGGGGCTTCCTTCTTATGGAACATCTTCAGCATGCGGTCGGTGATCAGGAACCCGCCGGTCACGTTGATCATGGCCGAGGTCACGGCAACGCAGCCCAGGATGGTGCTCAGCGTGAGATGGGACTCGCGTCCGGCAATCACGATGGAGCCAATCAGCGAGATGCCGGAAATGGCATTGGTCGCGGACATCAGCGGCGTGTGCAGCAGAGGCGGCACGCGCGAAATCACCTGGTAACCAAGGAATGCTGCCAGCGCAAAGACATAAAGCGAGGCGATCAGCACCGGAGGACTGAACTGCGCCGACGACTCAGCTTCAGCGAAGGCAAATATGAATGCAAGCATTACCGCATGAATCATGTGTATTTCTCCATACGAGCAACTGGCAAATAGCAATTGGCTTTTGGCTCTTAGCTTTTGGCTCTTAGCTTTTGGCTCTTAGCTTTTGGCTCTTGTTTGTTTGGCTAAATGCTAAGTGCTAAGGGCCAAAGGCTTTCATTTACTCATTTACCAAATTACCCATTTACCAAATTTTTCATTCGCGATTTACTTTTGTCACAGTCATCCCACCGGTTGTCCAATGGCTGCGGCCAACTTCGGATGCACGCTGCCGCCCTGGAACGCCACGCACGCGCCTTTCAGGATCTCGTCCTGCATATCGACTTTCAGCGCGCCCTTATCGATGATCAGAGATAAAAAGCTGACCAGGTTGCGTGAATAAAGCTGGCTGGCATGCAATGGAACGGTGGCCGGAATATTCAGCGGACCCATAATGGACACGCCATTCTGATTGACCGTCTCTCCCGGCCTGGTCAGAGCGCAGTTTCCGCCGGTGCTGGCCGCCAGATCGACAATCACCGACCCCGGCTTCATATTGGCCACGGCCTGCTCCGTGAGCATGAGCGGCGCCCGGCGCCCCGGCACCTGGGCGGTGGTAATCACCACGTCAGAAGTAGCGGCGTGTTTGGCTACCATGTCGCGTCCGCGCTGCAGGGCCTCTTCGGTCAGCTCTTTCGCGTAACCTCCGGCATCCTGAGTCTCAATGCCGCCTAAATCCACTTCCAGGAACTTGGCCCCCAGCGAACGCACCTGTTCACCCGCAACCGCGCGCACGTCATAGGCCTCAACCACTGCTCCTAAGCGGCGGGCGGTGGCAATGGCCTGCAGTCCGGCCACACCGGCGCCCAGCACCAGCACCTTGGCCGGAGGAATGGTTCCGGCGGCGGTCATTAACAATGGAAATAATTTGGGGATATTCTCGGCCGCCAGGATCACTGCTTTGTATCCGGCAATGGTGGCCATGGAGGAAAGCGCGTCCATGGATTGCGCGCGTGTGATGCGCGGCACCAGCTCTACGGCAAACGCGCTGAGCTGTTTTCTCACGACGGGCTCGAGCCCGGCAGGATCATCCAGCGGTTTCAGAAAGCCGATGATGATGGTATTGGGCTTCAGGCGCGCATAGTCGTCCGGCTCCGGACGGTTCACAACCGTGAGAACGTCTGCTCCAGCCAGCAGAGAAGCACGATCCATGATCTGCGCTCCGGCGGCGGTGTAATCGCTGTCACGAAAGCCGGCCTTATCGCCTGCGCCCTTTTCCACCGCCACTTCCACGCCCAAGCCCGCAAGTTTCTTGACCGATTCGGGGACAAGTGCAACCCGTGTCTCTCCCGACTGTCTTTCGAGTGGGACCGAAATCCTCATGTGAATTGTCTCTCCAGTAAAACGAGGTATGGTACACGAAAGTAAGTGTTGATGTTTACAAAAGGGTATTTTATCCGCAGGCCGGATACCGGGGGCTGTGACGCCCGTCACAACATTGCCATAATTGCCAAAACTCCCGTAATCACCGGAATTGAAATCGGAAGATCGGGAGACCTGGGGATCGGGTGATCGGAAGTTACTCATAGACAGGAGTTTTCAAGCGAGTGTTTAGCACTTAATAAAACGCTGTTATTGCGATGTAATGAGGTCTGAATTCAGATCACCCGATCTCCCGGTCACCAGATCACCCGATCACTGTTAGAATCTGCCCGTGTCTGCCACCGGTCAATTCCGCTATTCCGAGATCACTTCTGGCCAGAAACGTACTCTGGTTGCCGCAGCGCTGGGCTGGGGGCTCGACGGCTTTGATGTCATGCTCTACAGCAATGTCCAGGCCAGAGTGATGACGTCGCTGGGCATTGTGAGCAAATCTCTGGCAGGCCTGCCCAACACCTTCATGCTCCTGGCCTCAGGAATTGGCGGCATCCTGTTCGGGCTGATCGCCGATCGTATCGGGCGGAAGAAAGCCCTGATGCTCAGTATCCTCACCTACTCTGTATGCTCGCTGGGCTCAGGGCTGTCAACATCGATTGCGGTGCTGATCTTCTTCCGTTTCATGCTTGGCCTGGGCATGGGCGGCGAATGGAATACGGGCGCTACGCTGGTGGCGGAAACCTGGCCTATGCATCTGCGTGCCAAGGCCATTGCTGTGGTGCAAAGCTCCTGGGCCTGGGGTCTGGCCGCCGCAGCCCTGGTAAGCGGCATGGTACTCAGCTATACCAGCCAGAACTGGCGCCTGGTGTTCCTTGTGGGCATTCTGCCAGCGCTGGTGACGCTTTGGATCAGAAGGAGCGTCCCTGAATCAGAGATGTGGAAACAGCAGAAAGATGCAATGCCCAGGAGTGAACCCTTCTCGCGTATATTCGCTCCGGGACTGCGCAAACATGCGATCTTCCTGTTTCTGATGAACCTCTTCGGCCTGTTTGCCTGGTGGGGGCTGTTTAGCTGGATGCCTCCTTATCTCACCCTGTCAGTGGAACGCGGCGGACGTGGTCTGGGCTTGATGGGAACGACCACTCTGCTTGTCATCCTGAACCTTGTCGGCATGTTTCCCGGCTATCTCTGCTACGGATGGGTGGCAGACCGCCTGGGGCGCAAACGTTCGCTCATGTTCTACACGTTGTGCGCCGCGCTGCTGATTCCTGCCTATGCTGCGGCACGCAATCCATGGCTGATCATGATCTTCGGGACGGTCGTGGCATTCTTCGGCACCGGCTTTTTCGCCGGGTCCGGGATTATCGGCAGCGAGATCTTTCCTACCTCCATACGTGCCCGCGCTCTGGGATTCACCTACAACGGCGCACGCGCCTTAAGCTGCATTGCGCCATATACGGTTGGAAGGGTTGCGGATAAGAATGGGTTGAGCGTTGCTTTCTGGCTGTGCGCCGCCGGTTTTTTGCTGTGCACACTCATGGCGACACAACTGCCCGAAACCCGGGGAAAGCAGTTGGAGTAACAACATTTCTGCAATTCAAGCAGGATGATTTTTGCCGCTGATTAACGCTGATAACGCTGATTAGAGGCAGGAAATCCAGTCAACGATGCTGTTCACGCGTAAAAGCCCGATTCACGGAACCGGAGTATTCACCGATTCTACCATTGGTGCCCGCACCAAAATTGGTGAATATTCGGGCGAACGCATCTCTATTAGCGAAGGCCGAAGACGTGCTAAAACGCAGCGCTGCATAACGATTGTAGAAGTTTCCGGCAAGGTGGCCATCGATGGTAGCGTGAACGGCGGCCCGTTTACCTACATCAATCATTCCTGCTCCCCCAATGTTTACATGCGCATCGCCTATGGCCGGGCTGAGTTCTATGCGCTGAGAGATGTAAAGGCCGGTGAAGAACTGACCTTTGACTACGGTGAATCCCACCATTATGGCAAAGTGCCCTGCGCATGTGGGACAGCAAAATGCCAGAAGTTTTTGAAATGAGGAGTTTACGATGAAGTTTTACTCAGTTGGATTTTTTGCTGCTCTTCTGGTGTGGATAACACTATGGCCACAATCCAATAAGTCCCAATCTTCTCCACAACCCGATAACCAGGAACTCCAGCAACTGTTTGCCGACGATCAACACGACCGGGGAGCAGACCCATTCTCTGATAAAGAAAAACCGGCCAAAGGATGGAAGGACCTGCCCTGGGACGAGATCAACAAGCATGATCTTGCCAGACAAGCACGCGTGCACGAGATGCTCAATTCGGGAACCGTACGGACCGGCAATGATTACATCTGGGCTTCGCTTATATTTCAGCACGGCCGGACTTCTAATGATTATCTGCTGGCCCATGTACTGGCCATGGCTGCGGTAAGCAAAGGAGAAAAAGGAGGCCGTTGGATCGCTGCAGCCACACTGGACCGGTACTTGCATTCTATGAAACAGGCGCAGGTTTTTGGCACACAATTCGTTCCCATCCAGAAAGCGAAAGGCCTCAACCAGGGAGAGTACAACCACGACCTTCTCAGTGACAGCGTGCGCGCTGCCATGTGTGTGACCCCCTATACAAAGCAGGCAGACCAGGCGAAGCAGGCGGAAAAGAATCCAGACGAAGCTGATTTCAATACCGGGCTTTTGCCATGCCCTTAGCTCATGTCTGTTATGATCCGGCGCGGCACTCAAAGGCAGCTTGGTGCTGCCGTGCTTTGCCGCTTGCGCCCGCAAATGAGCCTGCTATCGTGCTTTCATGCAGCCATCCATACCGCAAGCCTTTCATGGAGGCAGGTTTTTTGAGACCATAGGAATCGGCTTCCACGATCTCTCGCGCGCAGATTCTGTCATCAGCGCCGATGTGCTCGATGCCTGGTTCGATCCAGCTCCGCGAGTCGTAGAGAAACTTCGAGAGTATCTTCCATTCCTCATGCGGACATCGCCGCCGGTGCATGGCGATGGCCTGGCCAGCGCTATCTCTGAAGTGCGCGGAATTCCAGCCGCCAATCTCTGCCTGGGCGGCGGCTCCTCTCACCTGATCTTCACCCTGCTGCCGCTGCTCACCTCGGAGAAAAGCCGCGTCCTGATTCTCGATCCTATGTATGGTGAATACGCGCACGTGCTGGAGCAGGTGCTGCATCGCAATGTCTGCCGCCACCATCTGTATGAAGAAGAAAGTTTTCAGATCGACTCGGCGCCTCTGTTCGAACATGTGCGTGTGCTGCAGCCTGACCTCCTGATCATGGTCAATCCCAACAGTCCCACCGGACAATACTGGCGCCGGGCAGAGTTGCTGGAGCTGCTGCAGCGCTTTCCCGACACCCTCTGCCTGGTCGACGAAACCTATATCGACTACCTGTTTGGCAATCAGTCGCTGGAAAGCCAGGTCACGCGTTTCAAAAACCTGGTGGTGCTCAAATCCATGTCAAAGGTCTATGCCTTAAGCGGTATGCGCGTGGCCTATATGGCGGCCGCAGAAGAGATCGTGCGCAAGGTCAGCCGCTATCTTCCTCCGTGGTCGGTCAGCCTGCCTGCGCAAGTAGCCGCGGTTGAAGCGCTGTCCAACCCTGAGTATTACCAGCAGCGCTATCGTGACACTCACCTTCTGCGCTGCGCGGCGCTGGAGTCTTTTGGAGAATTTGAAGGACTGCAGGCCTTCGGTTCCTGCGCCAACTTTTATTTATTGAAATGCCTGCAGCAGAGCGCCGCCTGGGTGCAGCAACAACTGGAAGCCGAAAACATCTTCGTCCGCCATTGCGATTCCATGAGCCCAAGATTTCATGACAACTTCCTGCGGATTGCGGTGAAAGGGAAAGAACAGAATGACAGAATAGTGAGTGCATTGAAGCGGGTATCTTTACCAAATCTTGTTCCGCTGGAGACGTTCGGCGGTTGAAGAACAAGGATCACTGTTCATCTGTGGTGATCTGTGGTGAAAATTTGGAACAGCGTCCATCAGTTTCATCAGTGTCATCAGCGGTAAGGTTGTGGTTCTGCTCTGCGGTTACACCGGCCCTACCTGTTTGCTGCCTGAGTAAACCGGCACGGGCACGCGCGAAGCCTGCGCCGGAGCCACCGGGGTGAGCCCAAACTCTTCGTAACCGGCTTCCACTTCGGTCCAGTCCACTTCCAGCCCCACAAGCTGACGCGACACGCCATTCTTGTTTTGCTGCACCAGAGCGGATCGTCCCACGAAGTTTTCTTTGTCGAGGTGCACCATGCGTCCGAAGCCCAGCTCATACGGGGAATACTTCTGTGAAGGAATCAGCGCTTTCTTACTGCTGATGTAATCCACCTCGATCAGCAGCAGTCCGGCCTCCACGCGGGCCACATCCAGGGCCAGCATGCCGGCCGCATGAATATCGAAGCGCTTGCCGCTTTCCATGAGCGCGTCCCATACCTTGACTGCGCTTTCCCAAGGCACCCAGATTTCATAGCCAAGGTCGCCGGTATAGCCAGTGCGCGAGATGTCCACGGGAACGCCTGCAATCCTGCCGCTGGTCATGCGGAAATATTTGAGGTTGGCAATATCGGCCTCGGCAATGCTCTTGAGCAGCTTGCCCGAAGTTGGCCCCTGGAGGGCGAGCGCCGCCACCTGCTCGGAGATGTCCTCGATCTGCACATCCATATTGAGGCCGTTCTGGCGGAACCAGCGCAGGCTGGGATCGGCGGCCGTCCAGCGGTATTTGTTTTCTTCGAGCCGGGTGATGGTGCCGTCGTCGATCACCATGCCCTGCTCATCGCACCAGCAGCAGTAAATCACCTGTCCGGGTTTCACCTTGTTGATGTCGCGGGTGATCACGCGGTTCACCAGCCGCGTGGCATCTTTGCCGGTAATCATGTACTTGTAGAGCGGCGTGATATCGATGAGCGCGCTGGCGTTGCGGATGGCGTTGTACTCGTGCTCATGATGCATCTCATAGACGCTGACCGTGTAATACCCCGACCATTCGCGGTAGTTCAGGCTCTGGCAGAGGGCAAAAGTTCGTTCGTGGAAAGCAGTTCCAACCGGCACAGTGATTCCTCAGCAAAAGTGTAGATGACGTTTGATTATACGTGGTGAAAAACCCGTTTTGGCCGCTGATGAACGCTGATAATGCCGATGTTTAGTAGAATGAGAAATCAACTCCTGTTCGTCTGAAATCATTTGCAAGCACAGCTTTTCTATGGCTTCTACCAACGGCGCGAGATCGAAATATGACGCAATCGTGATTGGCGGCGGGCACAACGGGCTCACCAATGCCGCCTATCTTGCGCGTGCCGGCAAGAAAGTTGTAGTACTGGAGCGCCGCCACGTGCTGGGCGGGGCCGCCGTGACCGAGGAGGTCTTTCCCGGCTTCAAATTCTCTGTCTGCTCTTACGTGGTCTCGCTGCTGCGGCCGGAGATCATCCGCGATCTCGACCTTCCCCGCCACGGCCTGGAAATCCTTCCCCTGGACGGCACCTTCACGCCCATGCCCAATGGCGATTACCTGTGGCGCGTAAATGACCATGGCAAAACGCGGCGCGAGATTGCCCGACATTCCAAGCTCGATGCTGAAGCCTACGAGGAATTCGGCAAGGCCATGCAGGCCATGTGCCGCTTCGTCAAGCCCATCCTGGGCATGGTGCCGCCCGATCCCAACACGCTGAATCCGCGCGAGTTGATGAAGCTGCTGTTCATCGGGCGCCGCTTCCAGGGCCTTAGCAGCGAAGACAAATACAACCAGGTGCAGTTAATGACCATGAGCGCGGTCGATTTTCTTGACCAGTGGTTCGAGACCGACGTGCTCAAGGCCACCATGTCTGCCTCGGGAATCATCGGCACATTCCTCGGCGTGCGCTCGCCGGGAACCGCTTACGTGCTGCTGCACCACTACATGGGAGAGATTGACGGCGCATTCCGCTCCTGGGGATTCGCGCGTGGCGGCACTGGAGCCATCTCTAACGCCATTGCCGAAGCCGCCCGCGAAGCCGGTGCGGAGATTCGCACCAAGTCGCCGATTGCGCGCATCATTGCCAGGAATGGCCGCGCCCAGGGTGTGGTGCTGGAAAACGGCGATGAGATTTACGCCGATGTGGTTTCATCCAGCGTTGATCCCCGGCTTACCTTCCTGCGCTTCATGGAAGAAGGCCAGCTTCCAGACGAGTTTCTCGCCGACGTTCGCCGCTACAAGTTTCGTGGCTCGTCAGGCAAGGTGAACATAGCGCTCGATGCCCTGCCTGATTTCAAGTGCCTGCCCGGACCCGGTGCGCACCTGCGCGGCGCGATTTCGATTTCGCCCAGCGTCGAGTACATGGAGAAAGCTTACGACGACGCCAAGTACGGCAACTTCTCCCGCCATCCTTACATTGACATGGTGATTCCCTCGCTCACCGATCCCTCGGTAGCGCCTCCGGGAAAACACGTGCTCTCCTGCTTCGTGCAATACGCGCCTTACAAGCTGCGTCCGGGGCTGAATTGGGACGAGCAGCGCGAAGCCTTCGGCAACAACGTGATTGATACGCTGGCCGAATACGCGCCCAACATCAAAGACATCATCATCGACAAGCAGGTGCTCACGCCGCTCGATCTGGAACGCGACTTTGGCTTGAGCGAGGGCAATATCTTCCAGGGTGAGCTTTCCCTGGAGCAACTATTCTTCCTGCGCCCGGTGCCGGGATACGCGCAGTTCCGCACTCCTATCAAAAATCTCTATATGTGCGGTTCAGCCACGCATCCGGGTGGCGGTATCATGGGAGCACCGGGACGGCTGGCCGCGCTGGAGATTCTCAAAGACATGAAGGGGAGCGCGTAGCCCCGTGGCCGAAGCTCGCGATGTCATCATCATCGGCGGGGGACATAACGGGCTGGTCACGGCCTTCTACCTTGCCAAAGCCGGCTTCAAACCGCTGGTGCTGGAGCGCCGCAACATCGTTGGCGGAGCGGCGATCACGGAAGAGTTCCATCCCGGCTTCCTGTGCTCCATACTTTCCCATGCAGTGGGGCCACTACGTCCGGAGATCGTCCGCGATATGGAACTGGAGCAGCACGGCCTCAAGTTCATCACCCCGGATGTAAGTGCTGTAGCGCTTGCTCCTGACGGACGCGCCCTGTCTCTCTATAACGACGCGAAACGCTCGGCCCAGGAGATCGCCAGATTCTCGCAAAAAGACGCGGCTGCCTGGCCGGATTTTCAGCAGTCACTCGAGAAGATCGGCCGCGTCATTGGCGAGGCGCTGAAGCTCACGCCACCTGATATTGACGATCCCAGCAAGGGCGACCTGTGGAGCATGCTGCAGACCGGACGCGCGCTGCGAAAACTGGGCAAGAAGGATCTTTACCGCGTGCTGCGCTGGGGACCAATGGCGGTGGCCGACCTGGTGGCGGAGTTCTTCGAGACCGAACTGCTGCGCGCTATAGTTGCCGCCCGCGGAATCTTCGGAACGTTTTTTGGCCCATGGTCGGCAGGCAGCAGCCTGGTGTTGCTGCTGCGGAGCGCAGGTGATGCGCATCCGGCCGGTTCATCGTGGTTTGTCTCCGGCGGAATCGGCGCAGTCACGCAGGCCATGGCGGCAGCGGCAAAGAAAGCGGGCGCGGAGATTCGCACCGGCGTAGGTGTTGCCCAGGTGCGGGTCAAAGATGGCATAGCCAATGGCGTGGTGCTGGCCAATGGCGAAGAGATCAGCGCCAGGGCAGTAATCTCCAACGCCGATCCCAAGCGTACATTGTTGAAGCTGGTTGATCCCACGCATCTCACGCCTGACTTCGTGCTGAAGCTCCAGCATTACCGTATGCCTGGAACCGTCGCCAAGATGAACCTGGCGCTCTCGGCATTGCCGAAATTCAAAGCTTTGAGCAACGGCAATCGTGACGCTATGCGTGGACGCATTCATATTGGCCCTGAGATCGATTACCTGGAACGGGCCTTCGATGAATCGAAGTACGGCAACTTTTCTCAGCATCCGTATCTCGAAGTGGCCATTCCTTCGCTCACCGATCCCTCACTCGCGCCGCAAGGCAAACACGTGATGTCCATTTATGTGCAGTACGCACCCTTTCAGTTGAAGGGCACTGACTGGGACAGCCAGCGCGACCACTTTGGCAACACCGTGGTGAATACCCTGAGCGAGTATGCACCTGACCTGCGGGGATTAATCATTGATGGCCAGATCATCACACCCAAAGACCTCGAAGAAACTTACGGCCTCACCGGCGGACACATCTTCCATGGCGAGCTGGCGCTGGACCAGTTCTTTACCATGCGTCCGCTGCTCGATTGGGCGCGCTATCGCACTCCTATACAGAATCTTTATCTCTGCGGCTCGGGAACGCATCCGGGCGCAGGGCTGACTGGCGGCTCCGGAGCAAATGCCGCCAGAGAAATTTTGAAAAACTTGAGAAAATAGATTGGTTCCTTTGCGCCCTTCGCGGTAAATGAATCAGGAGGCCCCCATGTCCGCCACATACGCAAACAGCAGGCCGGCGTTAGCCGCTTCGGAAGCCATGACGCTACCGCAGCGGTATTACACCGATCCTGCGCACTTCCAGCGCGAGATGGAAGCCATTCACTTCGACATGTGGCTGTGCGCCGGACGCGTCCACCAGATTCCCCATCCCGGCGACTACTTCATCCGCCGCGTGGCCAACGCCAGTGTGATCATCGTGCGTGATGAGCAGGGTGCCGTCCGCGCTTTTCATAATGTCTGCCGCCACCGTGGGACTTTGTTGTGCAAGCAGGAATCAGGCACGTTCAGCGGCAGCATCCAGTGCGGTTATCATGCCTGGACTTACAAGCTCGATGGTTCCCTGCTTCGCGCCCCGCACATGGAAAAAGTTGAGGGCTTCTGCGAGGCCGATTATCCGCTCAATCGCGTGGCCGCTGAGGTCTGGGATGGCCACATCTTCATCAACCTCTCCGCGCATCCAGTCCCCTTCCCTGAACATCTCGCCGGGCTCGATCGGAAATTTCGTCCCTGGCGAATGGAAGAACTGCATATGGTGGAGCGCCGCGTCTATCATCTGCAGGCCAACTGGAAGCTGATTATCCAGAACTACTCGGAATGCCTGCACTGCCCCATTGTTCATCCTCTCTTGCAGAAACAATCGCATTACATGAGCGGAGCCAACGAGCCGCCGCAACCCACCTATCTCGGCGGACGCATGGACCTGCGCGACGGCGTGAAGAGCCTCACCATGGACGGCAATACCAGCCGCTGTGCGCTGCCGGGCCTGAGCAGTGACGACCAGCGCCACGTCTATTACTACTGCCTGCTGCCCAATTTCTTTTTGAACCTGCATCCTGACTACATGCTGACTTTCACCATGTGGCCCCATGCCGTGGACCAGACGGAGATCATCTGCGAATGGCATTTCCATCCGGATGAAATCGCCAGGCCGGGATTCAATCCCAACGATGCCATCGAATTCTGGGATATCACCAACCAGCAGGACTGGGAACTCTCCGATATGGCACAGCAAGGCATCTCTTCAAAAGGCTATCTGCCTGGCCCGTATTCCAACCGTGAAGAGCTGCTGCTGGCGCTGGACCGCTTTGTGCTGGATCGCGTAGAAGGACGTAGTCGCACGTGAGCAAAACAAGCCAGCGAAGCTGGCGACATATTTCTCCCTTAACAAATATCTTGAGGACACAATCGATGAAATTCTATTCTGTCGCAGAAATCGAGATCACCGACCAGAGCTGGGTGCGCGATTACGTGAAGAACGTCACTAAAATGGTGGAATCTCATGGTGGCCGCTACTTGGCCCGCACTTCCAACGTGGAGAAATGGGAAGGCGAGCGCCCGGTCCCGCAGATTTGCCTGCTGCTGGAATGGCCATCGAAAGAAGCAGCCAAAGCTTTTTATGACAGCGAGGAATACCGTCCCTATCGCGAGCGCCGCCTGGCCGGATCAAAAGGCGAATTTCTGCTGGTCCACGGCGAAGACATCAGCAAAATCGCCCAAATCGCGGAGTAATTAAGGCGCACATGCTATTCCTGGTATTTATGGCTATAATAGCCATGAAGGACAAAGCTCATGCGCAGCGTCAATATTGCAGAACTCAAAAATCAGCTCAGCAAATACGTGACATTTGCGAAGGATGGTGAAGAAATCATCATCCGGGATCGTAATCTGCCCGTTGCCAAACTAGTGCCTTTTTCGGCAGACAATCTTACTGATGAAGAAGCATTGCTGGTGGCCGCCGGCATAATGCGCATTCCAGAGACTCCAATTGATTTAGACACATTATTCAAAATCCCTACAGGAAAAATGTCATCAGGCGAGGGTACGAAAGCGCTGTTAGCCGATCGCGACGAAGGACTGTGACAAAAGAAACAGCATTCTGGGATGCCAGCGCGCTCGTTCCATTATGCCTCTATGAGCCAACCACCGGACAGGCCCGATCTTTTCTTCGTAAACTTGCTCCGGTTACATGGTGGGGAAGCAAGGTTGAAGTGCACAGCGCAATTGCGAGGCTGGATCGAACGGGCAAGCTAACGGATGTCGAGAGAAAACGAGCCTTAGCTCGACTTTCAGTTCTCAGCAGTGGCTGGAAAGAAATTCTGCCGAGTGATCACTTACGAGAATTAGCTATCCTCGTGCTGGATAAACATGATCTACGTGCTGCTGACAGTTTACAAATGGCAGCAGCGATGATGTGGTGTCAGCAACGACCTTCTAAAAGATGCTTTATTTGTGGAGATCAGCGGCTAAGCAAGGCTGCACAAACTGTTGGCTTTGCTGTTCTCCGACTTTCTGCCTTCGTCCCGTGATTACGGCGGAAATGCAAATAGCCGGCCCTTTAATCTGCTGAATAGCTCTTCTGGAATTCGCGTAATTCGTTAGATTCGCGTCATTCGCGGCTTCTTTTGCTGAGCGCTGGAATACTGACGGCTGACTGGTCAGTGATGCAACAGCCACATCACCCATGCCGCAAGCCACATGCCCACCACAAACACCATGAAGCAATATCCAGCGTAGCGGAGCATATCCCGCGACTCACTGCGTTGAGTTATACCGAAGACAATCGACGCAAAGAAAGCAAACACCACTGCGGCGCTGAAATGAGAGAGTTGCAAGGCCAGGATCATTGTTTTTTTCCAATCGCGATGTGATAGGCGTCCACCATTGCCATTACATTCAGCAGTCCGGAAACCACGATGAACTTGGTTCCATAATCCGCCACCGCCACTGCAATGGCATTGGTTCCCCAGTTCATCATCCGCGCCAGAAAATACAGTCCGCCTGCGCCCACGTCACCCACGAATCCAAGCATGTCGAGCAGGTCGCCGGTGTTCGGCTGGTACACTTTGCCGTTCATCGCCAGGCCGATTTCAAACATCGCCAGAATAGATATCAGCAACAGCAGGCCGCGTATCCAGCGGCGCTGAATGAGGTGCCCGCCGCCGGGAATGAGCCAGCCAACGAGAGGTGCAATTGCCGCCATCGCTGTGAACGGCTGCGCGGCCGCCTTGGGCCGTACTTCACTTGTAGTCACTTCGCTATTTGCCATTAAATTCGAACCAGTTCCTGTTGAATTTTACCTGTCACCTCGGCTGAGCCGTTTCTGGTGAGGACGTTCACTTCACTGCGCACGCCAAACTCGCCGGGCAGGTAGATTCCCGGCTCGATAGAAAAACAGGTATTAGGGATAATCTCGCGGTCGTCCTTGGTTTCAAGGTTGTCCATGTTAGCGCCGTTACCGTGCACATTCACGCCAATGGAGTGCCCGGTGCGGTGGGTAAAGTACTGGGCCAGTCCGGCAGATGCGATATGCCCCCGCGTGGCCTCATCGACCTCCCACCCGGCAATCTTACGTTTTGCAGAGAATGCCTCCTGCACTTTCTTTACACCGGCGTCCCGGGCATCGCGCACGATGTTGAAAATCTTCACCTGCTTTTCTGAAGGAGTGCCGATCACGCCCATCCAAGTGATGTCGTAGTAGACGGCGTTGGGCGTGTTCTTCTTGGCCCAGATATCCAACAGGATAAGGTCGCCCTTCCTGATCGGCGCTGAAGTCTCTGCCTTCGGCTCGTAATGCGGATTGCCGCTGTTGACATTCGCTCCCACAATGGGCAGGTCTTCCGTTACCAGGTTTTCGCGGCGGAAGGCCTCGGCAATCCACTGCTGGATCTCGTATTCGTGAGTGCCGCCGTTGCCGGTGCGCCGCCCAATCTCTTTGAAAGCCTCTTCGGTAATGCGGTCGATCGCATCGCGCGCCTCAAAATGGCTCTTGATCTGCTCGTCATTCCATGCCGCCTCAAAGCGGGCTACCAGGTCGCCGGAGCTGACAATCTCCTTGCCAAAGCTGCGCACCAGTTCGACCGTGCCTGCGTCCACCAGCCCGATATAAGGAATCAGGTTGTTGGGCGAATACTGCATGGCCACCGTCTTATGTGGCCCGAGCATGGCTTTGAGATGGTCCCAAAGCTCCCGCCATGAGGAGTATTCACGCTTGCTGCCGGGCAGCGAATCGAGATGTCCGGCCTCGATGCGGTGGACCAGCTTGGTGGGCTCGCCATTCTGCGGAATCAGGTAAAACCAGCGCCGGGTCACCATTTGGTGCTCTGAGAGGCCCAGTACCTTGTAGCCGATGGGATCGCGGTGATGATGATCGTAGAAAAGCCAGCAGTCAAAGCTGCGCTCCCGCAGGGCTGATTGGATTGCGGCAATGTCCATGGTTTGAAGCTCCATTATATCTGTCTTGCAAGGGCGGAGTCAGGTTCTATGATCTCTGCGCGCTCCGCGGCTTCTGCGGTGAAGACCCGGTTTTTGCTGTTTCCGTCACCTCAGTTGGCTTCAAGGTCCTGTCATAGACCCAAAGCAGTAGCGTGGTCACCAGGCCGATGCCGGTAATGATCCACCACACGCGCACCGGTTGATGCGTAACTTCACCGTAATGATGAAGAAGCTTTCCGGCAACCGGACCTGCAATAAGCGATCCGATTCCGATGGGCAAAAACGCAAATCCCAGATAGGTACCCTGCTGGTCTGCCGGGGCGAGGCGCGAAATATATTCGTAGTAGCGGGGTGACTGGATAATCTCGCCAATGGCAATGGCAATCAGCGTCGCAATTGCCATCTTTACTGTGGGCTGAAGTATCAGAAACACCCATCCGAGGCTGGAAATGAGTGATCCAAGAACAATGGCATGAAATGCAGGCAGCTTGCGCATGATTACACTCACTGCCATCGTGAACACAATGACCACCACGGGCCCGGTAGCTAGTATTTTTGCAGTATTAGCATTGGGATTGATGTAATCATGTATGTAGATCGGCAGCGTAATGAATTCCTGCCAGTACATCACCCAGTAACCGGAAAAGATCAGCAGGAACAGCATAAACTTGGGGTTTGTCACCACCGTCCAGAAATTCCTTGCAGCCTGCGCGAAAGTTGGAGGCCGTTCATCACTGGAACGTTTCGGCTCCCTGAAAAACAGCAATACAAAGAAAAACATGACAAAGACGCAGGCCGCCGCCATCCGAAAAACAATCTCTGCGCGCATGCGATCTTGTATCCATCCGGCAAGATAGGGACCGGCTGCGCCACCAATGTTCACAATGGTGTAGTAAATCGAATAACCGATCGACCTGACATTTTCCTTCGAAGCCCGCGCCGTGGTCCCTACCACACTGGGCTTTACAAGCGCCACGCCCAGCGCCGGCAGCAGCAATATGAAGGTAGCCAGAATCGTGAGCGGTACCACGTTGCGCACCGGCGCCAACCATGGTGCTGTGATAGATCCAACCATGAAATAAGCACAGCTCAGGATCAGATAAGCCAGGGATAAAGCCCGGCGAAATCCCAGCCGGTCCGCCATGGTACCGCCCACGGCTGCCAGGAACCATACCGCTGCTCCGAATATGCTGGTTAAGCCGGTGGCCCGTTCCACGGGAAACTGCAGGTTCTCTTTCAGGTAGAGCGCCAGTGAAGCGAAGACGGCGTAGTAGGACAGCCGCTCGAAAAGCTCGCTGATATTGGCGACCCAGAAGGGCCGCTCAAAACCGGTCCGGATTTCCTGCAAACGCTCAGAGAAGGCCAAATCGTTTCTCCTTGATCACTCGGCTATATGACGTACAAGACACTGGTGAACCTGCCCGGCGGATATTCCGCTCACGCGAATGACCTTGAATCGGCTGGATTCACCGCTCGCTATGGTAACGGAGGAACGCGCAATTTGGAAAAAATCTGCAAAGAATTCGATGACCGCCTGGTTGGCCCTGCCCTCCACCGGGGGCGCGGTCAAGGCCAGCTTCAGCGCGTCACCCACTGTGCCGGTAATGCCATTCTTGCGGGCACGTGGCTGCACCTTCACGCTGAAACTCACACCCGCAGAAGTTTCACGGATAGGAATCATTTTGAGGGATAAGGCCGAGACCCGAAGATGGCCGTTCCCACGCGCACGCAGGTTGAGCCTTCCTCAATGGCCACTTCGAAATCATGAGACATGCCCATGGAAAGCACATCCATCTCGATGCAGGGTAATTTCCGGGCGGCAATCTTCTCGCGCAATTCACGCAACTGGCGGAAATAAGGCCGGGCGCCTTCCGGGTCTTCGGTGAATGGCGGGATGGTCATCAATCCGCGCACCCGCAGGTTCTTGAGACTCTGCACGCCGGAAAGGAGTTCTTCCAATCCTGAGGAGTCCGGCGCAAGGCCGCTCTTGTTCTCTTCACTGCCGACGTTAACTTCGATCAGCACCGGCAAAATTTTGTTCATCTGCTCAGCCGCTTGATTCAGCTTCTCCGCCAGCCGCAAGGAATCGACCGAATCCACTGCTTGAAACAGCTCAACAGCTTTTTTGACTTTGTTGCTCTGCAAGTGTCCGATCAGGTGCCATTGAGCTTCGGTAAGATCAGCCAGGAGCCCCGCTTTTCCGCCAAACTCCTGTACCTTGTTCTCGCCGAACACGCGAATCCCCGCTTCGTAGGCCTGCCGTATGCGCTCCGGTTCCACGGTCTTGCTTACGCCCATCAGGGTAATGGAATCCACACTGCGCCCGGCGCGAGCCGCAGCTTTGGCAATCCGCTCGCGAATACCCGCCACATTGTCATGAATAGACATGCAGAAAACCAGCAACCACAAAGGACACGAAGGAACACGAAGTCAATGTATCTTGCCTGCCTTTCCTTGGTGTTCCTTATATGCCCTTTGTATTACTATTCGTCAAATCCTTCTCGACTCACGAAAGATTTATCCGCCGCAGCCGAGGGCGGCTGCGCTCCATAAAGATTCTCGTTTTGGTTGCGGCCTGCCGCGTTGCGGTAAAAAAGATTTACCGTTTGTCGCTATCCAGCGGCTTGCGCGCGAAGTGATACAACGAGAATGCCAGCAATGCGAATGTGACTACAGCAAGCCAGTTGGCATTCTGCAGGAACTCTATCTTTGCGCCCCAGGCAATTGCGCCTTCTTTCAGCCACCCGGCTTTTTCCATCAATTTGATGGCGATTCCAATCAGGCCAACGATGCCGCCAGCCGCAATTAAGCCGCTGGCATAAAGCGAGCCGGGGCTGATCTCGCTCTCTTCCACCTTTTCCCCTGCCTTGGCCGCCTGCCGTTCCACCAGCCAGCGCACCACGCCTCCGCAGAAGATCGCCAGGGTAGTAGCAATCGAAAGATAAAAGCCCACCGCAAAAGACAGTGAGCGTATGCCCAGCAATTCGACCGCAACCACCAGGAACACCCCCAGCAGGATCAATCCCCATGGCAGCTTCCGGGTAAGAATTCCATTGATGACCGTCGCCATGAGTTGCGCCTGCGGCGCGGCGGCGCGGTCGCTGCCGATGCCCTGAATCCATTGAATCTCGAGCTTACCGGTCTGCGCATTGTAGAAATACTTTCCGTTAGGCACCGCTGGGGAGTTGATGGCGTTATAGAGCACCATGCCGCTTACAGATTGTTGTTTTGTCGTAGCTGTTTTATTTTCCGCTCCGGCCGGTGTTGTGACTGTGATCTGGGTGCGGCTGAACTGCGTATTGGTATCCTGGCTCACTCCGGCAGGAAGATTGTTGACATCCAAAGCAATGCTGGCTGGACGAAACTCTTCCAGCCCGCGGTTCATGCTGATCAGCGTGCCGCCGATGACAAATACCGAAACCGTCACGCCCACCATCAGCGCCATCTGCTGCCGCGCCGGCGTAGCGCCCACCAGAAACCCGGTCTTCAAATCCTGCGAGGTATTGCCGGCATTCGCAGAAGCGATACAAACCACGCCACCAATGCTGATGGCGAGAGCTGCGAACGGGCCTGCCGTCCAGCCCATGACCAGGAACATAGCGCACGTGGCCATGAGGGTTGCAATAGCCATGCCGGAGATAGGATTCGACGAACTTCCGATCAGGCCGGTGATGCGCGAAGAAACCGTGACAAACAGGAAACCGAAGATCACCACCAGGATTGCCGCAAAAATATTATTCAAAGCCGAGGTGGGCGCTCCGGGTACCGGATAGAACGTGAGCATAGCCCACATGATGATCATAAGTACCAGCGAACCCGCAAGGGCCCATTTCAGGTTCAGGTCGCGGTCCGTACGCCGCTGGCTGGCAGCTGTTGCGGCCCCGGCAGCCAAATCCTTTACCCCCGCACGCAAAGCATTAATGATGGTTGGAATGGTCCTTACCAGAGTAATGAGACCGGCAGCAGCCACCGCCCCGGCGCCCATCGGACGGATGTAAGCGCGGTAAATCTGGTCAGGCCCCATTTCAGAAATGGGTATGGTTCCGGGAAAGAGAGGGCCAGCCACGTGGGAGCCAAAAAACTTAATGGCAGGCATTACCACCAGCCATGCGAAGACGCCCCCGGAAAAGATCACACCGGCAATGCGCGGCCCAATGATGTACCCAACGCCTAAATATTCAGAAGTTGTATTGGCGCGTATCGATGAACCCGAAAACCAGCCTGGTGTGTAAGTCGGAGTACTTGGCCACGCCGAAAACAGGTTTTCGTTCTGAAACACTGTGTACAGCGCTCCCAATCCGAGGCCGGCAAAGACGCGGCCTGCAAAAGAACCGCCGCGATCACCAGCAATTAAGACATCCGCGCAGGCAGTGCCCTCCGGGTAAAGAAGGTTTCCATGTTCTTTCACAATGAGCTGGCGACGCAGCGGGATCATGAAAAGCACGCCCAGCCACCCGCCGATCAGGGCCAGCAAAGTGATGCGCCAATAGGAGTCACCCAGGGAATATCCCAGAAAGATAAGCGCGGGAAGCGTGAAGATGACGCCGCCAGCGACCGACTCCCCGGCTGACCCTGCCGTCTGTACGATATTGTTTTCGAGAATGCTGGCCTTGCCCAAAGCCCGCAGAACGCTGATGGAGAGCACCGCGATCGGTATCGAAGCGGAGACAGTCAGTCCGGCCCGCAGGCCTACATAAACCGTAACCGCGCCAAATAAAATGCCGAAAAGCCCGCCAAAAATGATGGCGCGTGGCGTGAATTCGGGCCGAGTTTCTCCTGGCGATACATACGGCTGAAATTTAGTTTCTGGTGTTGCTGCTGCATTCGCTTCGATGGTTTCGGCCACAGCGTCCTCCGATGGTTAGCGCATTGAATTGCCGCAAGTTAGCACGTGACGGGATTTTACACAAATCGGGTGATCGGGAGACCGGGAGATCGGTAGATCGGAATATCTGAAGCCAACAAAGATTCCGATCACCCGATCTGCAGATCACGGCGACCACCCGATCCGGTGATTCCTCGTTGCACCTGATGTACAACACGGCTTATACTGAACCCAGCTATCCACAACGGTTCCCTGCAAGGAGGATCGTCTTCAGCAGTAGCGGTGACCTAAACCGGGCTCAACGGACGCTAAAAACCGCGGCAGAGAGCCTCTTTGCGGTTTTCTTTCCTTCTGATTGCCGTATCTGCCAATCCTCGCTGCTCAACATCTCGAACCTGCCTGTTTGCCAGGCATGTTTAAAGCAGGTCGCCCCCCGCACTGGTCTTTTCTGCAGCCTTTGCGGCGAAAAGCTTTTCAGTGAGCATGTGCAGACGGAAGAAGGTCCGCGTTGTGGCATGTGCCGCCGTGCCGCGCCGCCCTTTGCCTGGGCTTCGGCGTATGGCGCTTATGAAGGCGTGCTCCGCGATCTTATCCATCTGCTGAAGTACCAGCGGGTGCAATCGGTGGCGCCGCTTCTCGGACAGCTCATGGATCAGGCTATCCAGGGTCGCCAGTTACCGCAGGAGCTGCTGGTCATCCCGGTTCCTTTGTTCAAAGGCAAACGCCGCAGCCGTGGGTTCAACCAGGCTGAAGCCATTGCCAAAGCTTTTGTAATCCGCCATAGGGCCAGAAGCATCCAATTAGACACATCTTCTCTGGCGCGAATACGCGAAACCGCCTCCCAGACAGGACTCACTCGCCACCAGCGCCGGGCCAATATCCGTGGCGCATTTGCGGTGGCCAGGCCGGAGCGTATTCAAGGCCGGGATCTGCTGGTGGTCGATGACGTGATGACCACCGGAACCACCGCCGGCGAGTGTGCGCGGGTACTGCTGCGCGCGGGCGCCAAACAGGTCTTTGTGGCCACGGTTGCGCGGGCCACCAGAGAGATTGAGATTCGGTTCGATGAACAGAGCGCCTGGGCCAATGCGGCCCACGCCTGATTCGGAGGTAAACAGGGCCATGCACGACACTCGGGACAGAGGCAAACACAAGGCACGCCAATATAGCCATGGTGAGCCGGTACGCCAGGACGCACCCACCCGCAAGAGCCTGCTCATGCAGACTCCGGTGCTGGTGCTGAATGCGTCCTACGAGCCCATCAACATCTGCGCGGCCCGCCGCGCCATTGTGCTGGTGCTCAAAGGCCTTGCCATGCCTGAAGAGGAGAACGGGCATTGCCTGCATGCGGCCCGCATCGCCATGCGTGTGCCTTCGGTGATCCGCCTGCTGGAATACCGCCGCATCCCGCATCAGACGCGCGCGCTTTCCCGCAAGAACATCCTGCTGCGCGACCGCAATACCTGCCAGTACTGCGGCGTGGTGCTGTCATCGAGCGATCTGACCCTGGACCACGTGGTCCCACGCTCCCGCGGAGGCTCGTCCACCTGGGAGAACCTAGTGGCCTGCTGCCATTCCTGCAACCGCAGGAAGGGCAACCACCTGCTGGGCGAGACCGACATGAAGCTGCTGAAGGAGCCGCGTCCGTTCACCCTCCACACCAGCCGCCACATCATGCGCATGATCGGCCGTTCTGACAACAAGTGGAGAAAATACCTCTTCTACTAAGCACGGCACAGCTATTAAACACGTGTGGCACAGCCGCCCCCGGCTGTGCGGATTACATATTAGAACCGGGTGATCTGAAAATCGGGTCACCCGGTCATCGGATCATCCGGTCATCCTAGACGGGCGCAGAAGTGTATGGTTCCAATCATCTGACTTCCTTACATTGGCTACCTTTGCGTCCTCAGTGTTCAGCGTCCCTTTGCGGTTTCAATTCCGGAGTGCCGTTGCCCAATGTGTGTACCCCGGTTCCACCGGGTAAATTCTTCCCATGAAAATTTGTTGTAAGCTGCTCATTTCCAGACATTTAGCATCTAATTAAAAGTCCAGAGTGGCACTTAAACTGCTGCACTTAAGAGCGCCAGCCAGTGTCTTTTGGCTCAACCAGGTATCTTTTTGCCTACACCTCATTCACCCAGTTTGGAGCAAGAATGGCAGAAACGGTTTTGGATCAGATTCTTACGGAGTTGCGCCCGACCGTGGCGCAGGAATATTCGCATCGGGGCGAGTTCAAGAACCTTCGGGTAGTCGGGCACACCCCCAAAAATGATCATTTCATCTATGACCTCTGTGCTGACTTTGCCGGCGGCCATGAAAAGCTGGCAGTAAAAATCTATCGTTCCAATAAGTGCGGTGGGAATGCCAAAGCCGTCGCCAAGGCTGAAAATGCCAACCTGCAGTTCATCCAGAGTGCGGTGATCAAGAAGAAGCTGGCCGGGGTGCCGCGTTCGCTGGGTGATTTCAGCGAGCACATGGCCGTGGTCACCGATAAGATTTCGGGCCTGCCTCTGCAATCCGTGATCATGAAGGCCGCTCTTCTGCCGGGCTTTGCCGATAATGGCAGCATCGCGCTGGTAGCCCGCCGCGCCGGTGAATGGCTCAGGGCTTTCCACAAAGCCACAACCGAGATGCCGGAGCCTTTTGACGGCAATCTCCTCATGACCAGCCTGGAAAAACTCTGCGAAAGCTGCCGCACGGAAGGCCTTGATGAGATATCCATCAGGGTGATTCTCGGCGGCGCACGCAACGTGCTTGCAAAAACGAAAAAGAGCCTGCCCAGCTCCGCCGTTCTAACCGGCTTCACTCCGCTGAATATCGTGGTCACCGAAGATGGCGTAGGATTCTGCGAGTTTGCCCGCATGAAGCAGCGCGGCAATTCTTTTGAAGATGTCGCCATGTTCCTGGCCTCGGTGGAAGCGCTGGAGAAATATCCTTTCTGCAACCGCACCATCACCAGCCAGATCCAGGAAAACTTTCTCGATTCCTACGGCATTACCCAGGCCGACGCGGCCGTCCTGCGCGTGCTCAAGATGAAGGCGTTGCTGGGGATGTTCGCCCAGGGAAGGAACGTGAAAGAAAGCGCCGTGCGCAAGAAGGTGATGTGGGCCAACGTGATGAAGAAATTCATCCACCAGGCGGCACAGAGATCACTGGCACCAGTTGCGGCTGCGTAGCGTAGGCGAGCCACAACCAAAACCTTTTAACCGCGGAGGGCGCAGAGACCGCAGAGGAAGAAAAGTAATTTATATCTGTTCAATTTGTCTGGCACCGATCTCGCCCTAACGATTTCGGATCGTTACCGCTGGATGTAAGAGAACAAGAGTTGCAGGCATCAAGTTTCTGGTACATGACAAAACTTGCTGAGCAAGTTGCCGTTTCAGTCAGAATAATCTCAATTTTTTTATTCCTCTGCGCTCTCTGCGTCCTCTGCGGTTAAAGGTTTTAGGCCTTACTGTGGCGGCTTCTTCTGCTGTTGCTGTTGTGGCGGCTGCTGCTTGTCCGGCGAGACTTCACCACCGAAGATGATCTTGGAATGCGAGCCGAAACGCTTGTAGTTTGTGTACTTGATGGTCTCGCGGATGTGAACCTCACCGCCGCTGAAACGCAGGTAATCATCGGCGCGCGTATAAGTGGGGAACCAGTACTGGCCGTCCACCTGTTCGCGATAAGTCACAAACTTGGGAAAGACATTTTCATTGCCCTTGCCGCGAATTTCCGGAACCGCCTTGCCGCAGGTCTTCACAATCTGAAAATCATGGTTGTCCACCCAGATGCGCCCCTGAAAATACCTGCTGCCTTTTTCAATGTGCTTGGGAGCCACGTCAAAAACATAAGTATCGATCTCGTCTACGTGCTGCGTGCCCTCGTAATGCACGTCATACAGGGGAAGCTCTACTGTGGTGAGCACGAAGGGCATCTTGTTGCGAATGTCGTCGAGATCCTCTTTGGTCATCTGCACGCGCTGCAGCGATGACTGGGGCGCGTAGGTCACGTTTTCGTTGCGACGGCCCTTATCGTCATAGGTAATATCGGTGACCTCCTTGAACTCGCCATCCACGGTGTTGCCGTCCAGCGTCTGTACCGTCACATCCTGCGTGTAGGTGTAGTTGTCACGGGCCTGCTTGAAGACCGCCTCCTTGGCCGCGAACTTCTGGATGACCTCTTCAGGAGTGGTTCCCTGGGGCTGGTTGCGGTTGAGAGGCCCTGAACCTTCATCGCAGTTGGTCTGGGCCGCCACGGATGCGGGAATGAATGCCAGTAAAAAGATAAAACCTGCCCACCAAGGGCGTTTCAATGAAGACATAGAAAATTTTCCTTGGAATACATCTATTAGATGCGGGGCTGGCCGTGAGAGTTGCTGGAGCGGCAGTACTTAGTTCTTAGTATTTAGTTAGTACTTGGCTCTTAGCTTTGGCTCTTGTTATCGGTCTTAGAGAAACCGCCGTTTCAGATCTCCCGATCACCGGATCACCGGATCTCCCGATTCCTTGTTACTTTGCGCCCCTGGCGCCCTTCGCGGTTAATGCGCTATGGCTGTTTCGCCTCCACCACCGCATTTCCCGGCGTCACAGCATCCACGCGCTTGTACTTCGTATAGCGGATCACCTCACGCACGTGTATGTCATCTCCATAGACAAAGTGCAGCGTCTCGTCTGAGCGGACATAGGTGGGAAACCAATATTTACCGTCGATCAGTTCCCGGTAAGTGACCACCGTAGGTGTAATGTTTTCTTCCGGAATCTGCCCTCTCTTCTTTTTCTTCTTCTTCTTTTTTTCGTTGGCTACCGGAGGCTTGTCCGGAACATTCTTGCCGCAGGTCTTCACGATGAGGATGTCGCGGTCATCCACCCAGATGCGGCCCTGGAAAAAGCGCCTGCCGGGCTCAAGCTGTTTGGGTGCTACATCGAACACATACGTATCGATGTCATCCACTTTCTGCCGGCCCGCATAAAGGAAGTTGTATTTCGGCGCGTGCTCGCTGGTCAGCACAAAGTTGGAGTAGCCATCGATGTCTTCGAAATCCTCTTTCTCCAGTGAAATACGCCGCAGGCTCGACTGCGGAGCAAAGGTCACGTATTCGAAGCGCCTCCCTGTCTTGAAACTGATGTCGGATACGCGGCGGAATTCGCCATCCACGTCGTTGCCTGCCAGCGTCTGTACGGCGACGTCTTGCGTGAACGCGTAATGCGTCTGCGCTTCCTTGAAGAAACTTTCCTGTGCAGTGAACTTCTGGATCATTGCGTCCGTGGTGATGCCCTTGGGCTGCTCGTTGACCAGCGGCCCCGCGCCTTCATTGCAGTTGGTCTGTGCCGAAACGGCCACCGGCAACAGCATCATAATGAGCATCGCGGTACACAGCGCGACATGTCCGCAACCAAAACGGAAATTTTTATGGAGCGCAGCCTTTGGGGCCGCCACCACGCGCCGATGTTGCGCGTGGTGGGGTAAAGGTACCCCCGGCTGCGGGGAAAAAATCTTAGCAATTGAAAAAAGACTCATTGCGTCCATCCTCCCCCTGATGAGAACGGGCAAATAGGCGCTGCAAGACTGGCCGTAAAGCTGAAAACTATTTAGACTGGCCGCTTGCAGGAGGCACAATGCGGCATTTTATCGCGATTCTCATTCTTATGGCAGCCGTTCTCCGGGTTCCGGCAGTCGCCCAGAACCAGAATACCGGCAAACGTCCATTTACCTTTGAAGACATGATGGCGCTCCAGCGCATTGGAGGCCCGCAGGTCTCTCCCGATGGCAAATGGGTGCTCTTTTCCGCCGTGCGCGTCGATCTTCAGGCCAATAAGAAGACGCCGCATCTGTGGCTTGTGCCTGTGGCCGGGGGCGAGGCCAGACAGCTCACCAATGATCCCGCCGGTGAGGACCGCGGACGATTCTCGCCCGATGGACGCCAGGTCATCTTCACCAGCAGCCGTGATGGCAGCTCGCAAATCTGGCTGGCCGGCTTCGATTCCGGTAGCGGCGCTCTCAGCAATCCGCAGAAGATCACCAGTATTTCTACCGAGGCCGATGGCGGCATCTGGTCACCCGATGGCAAGAATATCCTCTTTACCTCGGAAGTCTATTTCGATTGCCCCGACGACGCCTGCAACAAAAAACGTGACGAGGAGCACGCCAATTCCAAGGTAAAGGCCATGATCTTCACCCGGCTCTTCTACCGTCACTGGTCCAGCTACACTCATTTCAAGCGCACGCATCTGTTCGTGGTTCCGGCTTCGGGTGGCGTGGCCAAGGACATCACTCCCGGCGATCACGACGTTCCTCCCTTCAGCCTTGGCGGCCAGGATCTTTATGCCATCTCGCCGGATAGCCAGGAAGTGGCCTTCACCAGCAACATCGATGAAGTGGAAGCTATCAGCACCAACAACGAGGTCTTCCTGGTGCCCATCACCGGCGGCACGCCGAAGAAGATCAGCACCAGCCCGGGCAGTGATTCCACCCCGCTCTACTCTCCTGATGGACGCTTCATTGCCTGGCGCATGCAGAAGCGCCCCGGTTATGAAAGTGACCGCTTCCGCCTGGTCGTCTATGACCGCAAAAGCGGCCAGATCAACAACCTCACCGAGAATTTCGACCGCTGGGTAGGCACCATGTCATGGGCACCCGATTCGAAATCCATCTACTTCACCTCTGAAGATAAGGGCGAGATTCCTATTTACCGCATCAGCGTCGATCCGGCCGGCGCGCCGCAGGAGATTACGCGCGGCTCCAATGACGATCTGGTGGTCACTCCCGATGGCAAGACGCTGGTGTTTACGCGTATGTCCATCCAGGCGCCCAGCGAAGTTTTCAAGCTGGCCCTGGGCAGCAAAGACGCAGAAAGGCTCAGCCACCTGAATGATGCGGTGCTCTCGCAGGTTTCCATGCAGCCGGTGGAACCTTTCTGGTTCACCGGCGCGGTGGGAACGAAGGTGGAAGGCCTTATCGTCAAGCCTCCGGCCTTCGATCCGCAGAAGAAATATCCCATGAAGTTCCTCATTCATGGCGGTCCGCAGGGCATGTGGGGCGATGAGTGGTCCTACCGCTGGAATGCCGAGCTATTCGCGGCCAATGGCTACATCGTCGTGATGATCAACCCGCGCGGCTCCACCAGCTACGGCCAGGCATTCATCGATGGCATCAACGGCGACTGGGGCGGCAAACCCTATGAAGACCTGATGAAGGGCCTCGACTACGTGGAGAAGAGCTATCCCTTCGTGGACAAAGACCGCGAGTGTGCCCTGGGCGCGAGCTATGGCGGCTACGCGATCAACTGGATTCTTGGCCACACCAACCGCTTCAAGTGCCTGGTCTCGCATGATGGCATGTTCAACACCGAGTCGGCCTACGGCAGCACCGAGGAGTTGTGGTTCCCAGAGTGGGAGTTCAAAGGGACGCCCTGGAACAACCGCGAACTCTACCGCAAATGGTCGCCGCACCTGTTCGCCACCCAGTTCAAGACGCCCACGCTGGTCGTCCACTCACAACTTGATTACCGCCTCGACGTCTCTGAAGGCTTCCAGCTCTTCACCACCCTGCAGCGCCTCAAGGTTCCATCCAGGATGCTCTATTTCCCCGACGAAGGCCACTGGGTGCTGAAGCCGCTCAACAGCCAGTTGTGGTATCAGACGGTGAATGGGTGGGTAGACGAGCACATCAAGAAGCACCCATGAGCCACGAGGAATGGGTAAATGGGTAATTTGGTAAGTGGGTAAATTTGCAGGTCAAAGCAATATCTCCAGACAGAGATTGCCATTCGAACGCCCGTTAGAAAAAAATTCTCGATGGACCGCAGCCGCCCCCAGCCAATGTCACTTACTTTGCACATTCGAGCATGAATTTAAGAGAATTTTCGCATGGGCGGGCGGCAGCGGGGCAGATTCCTCCGCCCTACTCACGCGCTGAAGAAAACGCGCGTGAGCTTAACGGGCGTTCGGAATGACATCTCTCATTGGGATACAGCATGGTGTCCTAAAGTAAGTGACATTAGCCGCCCCCGGCTGCGCGGAAGAGTCTTGCGGAAAAACGATCTAGGAGTAATTCATTTACTCACTTACCAAATTACCCACTTATCCATCCCCATTTACCCATTCCCCTAGATCTCCGGATACAGGTCGAAGAACGCCTCCACACTCTGCCGGAGCTGGGCTTCAATGTCCTCTTTGCTGCCTTCGAGCACGTGCATGGTGACATGAGCGGTGCGGCCGTTAGCCAGCTTAATGGGGGCCTCGCCCACTTCTGTAACTTCTCCTTCGGGCAGCAGACGCATACCGTAAACCAACGTTAGTTTTGCCATGCCCCAATTGTAGCCGCTGGATGTCCTTGCAAATTCCACCCCAATTACGATTGATGCTTAACCTAAATAGAAATATTACTACAATAGATGATGCTCCGCCCGACTCGCGCGCTGGAGAAAACGCGCGTGAGCTTAACGGGCGTTCAGAATGACATCTTTGTTTTTGAGGATGGATTACTGACCGGGTTTTCAGATCACCCGATCACCGGATCTACCGATCATTCGATCCTCTTACCACTCTGGTTCGCTGCGTTCTCTATCCAGCCGGGCCTGCGATTGCGAGGGCGCAGAGCTGTCGGCGCGAAAGGCCGGGACGACCACTGCCTGCTCGATCAGAGGCTCATTGAAGGTCGAGAGTCGCGCGGTCATGCGGATAGCGTTGTCATGCGCTCCAGTTTTTTCGTAGGCAATGACCAGCCCGCGCATGGAGAACGGATTCCTGGTGTCTTCTTCCAGGTGATTCACCGCATCGTCATACTTGCCCTGGGCCAGCATCATGGCGCCGGCTGCGCCGTGATAGGCCACCTGCAGGTTTGCATCGGGGCTGGCATTGGCGAGGTTCTCAAGCTTCTTCAGCGCTGCTGATGCCGCTTCCATGTTGTGATCCTGAAGGGCGCGATCCACCCGCGTCCTCAACACCGATGCCATTTCCAGGTCCATCAGCGCCTGCGGAACCTTGTGCTTCTCGCTCAGGGCAGCTTCGGCTTTATCCAGCGCCGCCATGGCTGCCGCCGGGTTCCTACGATAAAGTCCCATGCTGCGGTAAGCCTCGGCTTCGAGGTTGGCAAAATCCAGTTCATGGGCCTGGTTGGCCGCCGACTGAAAAGCTTCGTCTGCGCCATTCCAATTGCCTTCACGCACGTAAGTCGCGGCTGACTGCAATCCCCACAACACGCCCTGCACCTTGGTGCCTTTCCGGATGGCAACAGCATACTCGTCACGGGCCTGGGTCTCTTCACCCATCAGAGCGTAGGTGTCACCCAGGCCAAGCTGCGACTCGATGAAAGTGGGATCGATCTTCAGCGACATGCGGTAGTGCTTCAGCGCTTCCTCATACTTGCCGGCCATACGCGAAATCTCAGCATAGGTGTCCTGCGGATTGGCCTCTGTGGGCAGCAGTTCGGTGTAGCGCTTGATGTGGCGAAACGCCTCGTCAAAGTTTCCGGTGCGCGCATAGCAATACGAGACTTCGTTCCACGGATCGGCAAAATTCGGGTCAATCTGGATGGCGCGTTCAAAAACCGGGATGGCGCGCATAGGTTCGTTCTGCGCCAGCAGCAGCCACCAGCCCGCAAGCCATGCCAGATGCTTGTCTTTGGGATACTGCTGCAATGCGCCGTTCATGGCCTGAATGGCCGGCACCCATTTGCTCTCCCCGGCATTGGCCAGCCAATCGATGATGAGTTGCTCCTCGGGACCTGCTCCATGGCGCGCAGTCAGGGCCTTCTCACGCTCAGCTACCTGCTCGGTGGGATCCTGCGCAAAATAGGCCAGGAAGATGTGGGGCAGCCCGAAATTCGGGTCAGCCTTGGCTGAATTGCGCCAGGCCTGCAGTCCGGCTTCGATGTGCAGGGTCTCCATCTTGGCCAGGCCTTCTTCAAAGAAGGCGCGGGCCTGCGGAGACCTGGTGCTCATCTGCATTCCGCTGCTGCTCGGTTTCGGTTCAGCGCAGAGGCAGGCGCTCAGTGCCAGCATCAGGATACATACCTGGAGTTTATGGATTAACGAATTCTGGAACGTCATGGCGGACGCACTCCTTGAATCTCTTGGGCAGTCTTGCTTCTGTTGCGGGTATTAGAAGCGCAAAAGGACAGGGGGACAACGGTACAGAGGTAACAGAAGATCGAGAGATCGGGAGATCGCCGTGATCGGGTGACCTGAATTGCGCATAATTGCCAAAATCGCCGGAATTGATAATCAGGCGTGACCACCTATCTCTGCTGGAATGCAGAAGTGACCACTGCCTGTGCTGGAATGCAGGCGTGACCACCTGTTGTGCTGACATGCAGAAGTGCCGAAGGCACGGCGTGAAAGTAGCCCGGCATGAAGCGCAGCGGAATGCCGGGTATATAAGCGGATGAAAATTCAGTCCCGAAGGGGACGGCTGATTTGAAACGATGGTCTCAAACGCTCTGCGAAGATTCCATGGTCTTGCGCTGGCGTGTGAATAAAGGGACGCTCTTGCGTACTTTATCCAGAAGGCGCTCGGCCCATATGTAGCGGGAGGAAAGAATCGCCAGGGCGGCAATCAGCAGCAAAGAAGGAACAATGGGCAAAGGAAGAACGATTACAGCCAGACCTAAGAGAGCCCAACCTGCTACTTCGATCCCGAGATTCCGGAGCCACGCTGCCATGCACAAGAATAGATGCGCTCCAAAGGTGAACCGTTACTAAAAATCGAGAGACTCTTCTGGATCGAATCTAGAAATGGGTAAGTGGGTAATTTGGTCAATGGGTAAATTGCAGATGTACGGTTTTCATTGACCCACTTACCAAATTATCCATTTACCAAATTCCTCTGCGGTTATCCGATCCCCAGATCAGCCGACGATTCCAGGGGCATACCGCACACGCGGCAGATGACGGCGGAGCAGTCGCCGCAGGTGAGAGGATCGTGAACCTCGCGCGCGCAATTGGGGCAATACAGCGCCTCGGGGACAGGCTGCCTGGGGTTGGCTGGTTCGCTCATGCTTCTGTAGCATAGAACTTATGGAGACCAAAGACCAAGTCATTCACCAGGCAGACCAGAAACTGCAGCAGGAATTCAACCAGTGGGCGCAGGCCGGACGCGGCGACGAGATGGAAGACCACCACTCCGACATCACCGAGCAGGCCATCGCGCTCATGAATCTTCAACCCAGTGACCGCGTCCTCGATCTGGGCTGCGGCACCGGATGGGCCTCGCGCCGCCTGGCCCGCATCGCCACCGGCGGAGACATCGTGGGCATTGACGTGGCCGACGAGATGTTGCGCCGCGCCGAGCAGGCTTCCGCAGGAACCAAAAACGTTCGCTACATCTGGGGTTCTGCTGAGAACATCCCCTCCCAGGATAACTTCTTCACCAAAGTTCTCTCGGTGGAATCGTTTTATTACTATGCCAACCAGGGCAAGGCGCTGGACGAGGTACGGCGCGTGCTGGCCCCCGGCGGTCGGCTTTTCATCCTGATTAACCTTTATAGGGACAATCCTTATTCGCTGCGCTGGGTTACTGAGTTGAAAGTGCCGGTGCAGGCCCTCTCCGAGGCCGAGTATATTACTTTGCTGCAGCAGCACGGCTTTGAGCAGGTTGAAGCCCGGCGCATTCCCGATCGTAGCCCTTCGCCGGAAGAGTATTCAGGCAAGTGGTTCAAGAATGCCGCGGAGCTGAAGGACTTCAAGCGGATTGGGGCGCTTTTGCTCATCGGCAGCAAACCGGTTTAACCGCAAAGGGCGCGAAGGACGCAAAGGTAACGGAGAATCGGGAGATCCGGAGATCGGGTGATCCGGTGATCGATGATCGATGATCGGATGATCTGACTCAAAACTTGCTCTACCAATAACAAAAGCCAAGAACTAAAAACCAAGAGCCAAGAGCTAAAAGCCAGCAGCTAGAAGCTAGCAGCTAAGTACTAAGTACTAAATACTAAAATACTAAATACTAAATACTAAGTATTTGTGAATGAGAATTTTCGCCATCTCAGATCTCCATGTAGACCACCCCGAGAATGCCCGCTGGGTGTCGCAGCTTTCCGCCTGGGATTACCGGCAGGATGCGCTCATCTGCGCCGGAGATATCACGCATACTCTCGCGCAGATCGAAAAGACGCTGGTCACGCTGCAGAAACGCTTTCAGGTAGTGGCCTATCTGCCCGGAAACCACGAGCTCTGGGTACGGTATCAATCGACACAGGATTCGCTGGAGAAATTCCGCGACATTCAAAATGTGGCCTCCGGTTCAGGCGTGCAAACCGGTGTAGTACATCTCGACGCAGTTTCCCTGGTTCCGGTGCTTGCCTGGTACGATCATTCATTTGCTGAGCCGTCAGAAGAGCTTCGGGAAAAATGGGCCGACTATCAGATGTGTCTGTGGCCTGAGAATTTTGATCAGCCCCGAATTACCCGGCATTTTCTCTCCGCAAACCCGCCATTCACGCCCGATCCGGGCCGGACAGTCATCTCCTTCTCGCATTTTGTGCCGCGCAGCGACCTATTGCCCAGTGGCAGAAAAACTATTGAGCTGCTGCGGCCGGTGCTTGGGGCAGAAGCCATTGATGATCATGTAAGGAAGCTTGGCTCTTCGATGCACATCTACGGACACTACCACGTGAACCAGCGCACCGAACGCGGGGGCATAACATATATCAATAATGCTTTCGGCTATCCGCGGGAGACACACATTACAGCGAAGAAATTATTGTGTGTCTTTGAGGAAACCCAACACGGAGACACGCAGGCACAGAGAAACATAGAGTAGAACTGAGGATAGGGGGAAGTAAAAAGTCAAGGTGCAGTCAGCGAGCAGCTAAAGGCTAGGAGCTGGCTTTTTGCCCACCATCTTCTCCAGCGTATTCATCAGGCGGCTGAGACTGTCGCCCAGTTCTTCACGGGTGCGGGAGACAGAGTGCTGCAATTCATGAGATCTGATGATAAGAGAACCGATGGGCGGACTGGGCCGCTGCACCACCTGTATAACTTTTGCAGGGGGGCTCCCGGCGTGTTCCGTCACCGGACAGGTTTTCAACCATGCGTCAATCTCTGAACGCATGGCGATGACCGCGCTACGGCTCATGCCGCGTGGACGGCGCACCGGCAGTCCCAGTTCTGCTTCCCAGCGTTGCACGGTACGCACACCCCGGTTGAGGTAAGCGGCTATCTCCTTCCATGAATTAAGAAGATCGTGCTGGTTTACGGCAGTCATTGGAAACTCCTAAGACAGAAAAGCTATGGATTGGGGCCATCTCTTTCCATGAATTCAGAAGATCATCATGAATTCAGAAGATCATTTTGATCGACGGCACTCATGGGCAAGTTCTGTTTCAAAAATTTCGTAATCTATGATGTTGCCGAAAGAACTATGGTTGTCCTGCCGCCTAGACCGACTTTGTCCTCGAACCCTGTTGAAATATTACTGCGCCATGCCGGCAATAACAAGCGAAAATCGCAGAAGTGGGCAGGATGGCGCATCAGATATTACGAAAATTGGAAATCGTTAAGCAAAGCTCGCGCCAGCAGGGAAATCACTGATGATACTGATTTGAATGATACCGAGGAGCAAAGCTGAATCGAAGTTCGCTATGGAAGGACGAAGACGCGGAGACCGAAGTCGCGAAGCAAGATAAAAGATAGATGAAGATTCACGGGCAAAAATTCACTTTCCCCTCACGGGCAATGCCGCGCTTCGTTGTCACTCCTGCTCCGCGACTGCTGCTGCAACCCCGGTGCAAAAAAGAGTTCGGTGGTGAATTGCGGCGCTTATAATCTAATCAGTATTTCCGAATCTAATGACTTGATTGGGATTGCAGGCAGCCCAACCATGTTCTCTGATTCCAACTATGGCCAAACCTGACAGGAAGCGTACCGAGTCCGGCAATGCCGGGCGCAGTTCCGCAAAGTCCGGGGGTGAAGCAGGCTCCAGCGGTCCTATGGACAGCGATTTCCCGATTGTAGGCGTGGGGGCTTCCGCCGGCGGCCTGGAGGCCATTACCGAGCTGTTGAAAGCGCTTCCGCAAACACCCGGCATGGGCTTCGTCATCGTGCCTCATCTTGATCCCAGCCATGAAAGCGCCATGACCGAACTGCTGGCGCGCGCGACTAAGTTGCCGGTGCTGCAGGTACGGCATGGAACGCAAGTCAAGCCTGACCATGTCTACGTCCTTCCTCCCAATATGGAGATGACTATAGCTGGGGGAATCCTGAGGCTGGAGACGCGTAATCGCGACCACCAGCACCTGCCGATTGACACCTTCATGCGTTCGCTCGCACAGGACAGGCAAAGCAACGCCATCGGCGTGGTGCTTTCCGGCACGGCTTCCGATGGCACCCTGGGATTGGCAGCCATCAAGGGAGAAGGGGGCATCACCTTTGCCCAGGATGCAAAATCGGCCAGGTTTGACGGCATGCCGAGCAGCGCGGTAGCCTCTGGTTGCGTGGACTTCGTGATGCCGCCGGCGCGCATCGCCGCCGAGCTGGCGCAGCTTCGGAACCATCCTTACATAGCGAATGGAGGCGGTAAGAAAAAAGACCTGCTGGCCGCAGGCAATTATGATCTTATCCACCTGTTCCGTATCGTCAAGCAGGTCAGCGGCGTAGATTTTTCCGATTACAAGTCCGGGACTATCCAGCGCCGGATCCTGCGGCGCATGGCGCTGAATAAGATCGAGAAACTCAGCGATTACATCGCCTACGTGCGCGAGCACCGTTCCGAGGCCGACGCCCTTTACCAGGACATCTTGATCAACGTAACCAGCTTTTTCAGGAACCCGGAATCCTTCGAAGCATTGAAGCAGGTGGTGTATCCCGCGCTGCTCAAAAACCGCGCGCAAAACGACGTTATCCGGGTGTGGGTGCCCGGATGTTCTACCGGCGAAGAAGCCTATTCGCACGCAATTGCGCTGATGGAGTTCCTGAGCGACCTGAGAGCGGAATTTACAGTGCAGGTCTTCGGCACCGACTTGAGCGAAACCGCCATTCAGCGCGCCCGCGCCGGAATCTACAAGGAAAACATCGTTGCCGATGTTGCCCCGGTACGCCTGCGGCGGTTTTTCAATAGAGTGGAAGAGGGCTACCAGATCAGCAAAACCATTCGTGATTACTGCGTCTTTGCGCGACAGAATGTTTTTCAGGATCCGCCCTTCTCCCGCCTGGATATTGTGAGCTGCCGTAACCTCCTTATCTATTTGGGGCCGGGGCTCCAGAAGCGTGTAATACCTATCTTTCACTACGCCTTGAAACCGTCCGGATTCCTGATGGTAGGCAATAACGAAGGACTGGTCGGCTCGGGCGCGGAGTTGTTTGAAATGGCTGACAAAAAACATAAGATTTATTCCAAAAAGGCAGTTCTTTCTCCCGTGTCGTTCGGCATGTCTATCGACCGGTCTGCGATGGTCGATGCCGAGCTTCTGCCGGCTGCGCCTGCAGAAGGCAAGGAAAATGAAACCGCCAAAGCTATTCCCGACATGCAGAAGGAGGCGGACCGGCTGCTGCTGGCCAGGTATGTTCCCGCGGCCGTGGTAGTGAACGAGCAGATGGACATTCTGCAAAGCCGCGGACGCACCGGAAGATATCTCGAACTCTCTCCCGGAAAGGCCAGCCTCAATCTGCCGCGCATGGTGCGGCCGGGCCTGATGTTTGAACTGCAAAGGCTCATGGAGTCAGCCCGCAAGAGCGGCGCGGCAGTCAGAAAAGAAGGCGTGCAGGTGGAGAGCAACGAGCATCTGAAAGCTGTGAACCTGGAGATCATTCCCTTCAAGACCAGCGCCAGCTCCCCTGCCAATTACATGATTGTGTTTGAAGACAGCTCCGGCTCCAACCCTGACTCACAGCCGGTCTCCCGCCAGAAATCAGCCAAAGCCGCGCCTGAGGCTGACCTGCAGAAAGACCGCCAGCTTGAGCAGCTCAAGCAGGAACTGGCGTCCACCAGGGAATACCTGCAATCCATTATCGAAGAGCGCGAAGCCACCAATGAGGAACTTCAATCGGCCAATGAAGAGATCCAGTCAGCTAATGAGGAATTGCAAAGCACTAATGAGGAATTGCAGACCTCGAAGGAAGAGCTGGAATCCGCCAATGAAGAACTCAACACCGTCAACGAAGAGATGCAGCACCGCAACGCCCAGCTTGCGCAACTCAATGACGATCTTGTGAACCTGCTCAACAGCGTGAATATTCCCATTGTCATGCTGGGGCCCGACTTGAGCATACGGCGCTTCACCCATCAGGCGGAGAAGGTGCTGGGGCTGTCAGCAGTGGACGTGGGCCGCTCCATCAGCAGCGTGAAACTCAAGATTGCAGCGGATAACCTGGAAGAGGCGGTGCTCAACGTCTTGCGTGATATGGTTCCCACCCGCCGGCAGGTGAGACATGCGAATGGCGCATTTTATACATTGCGCCTGGCGCCTTATCGCACCAGTGACAACAAGATCGAGGGCGCAGTCCTCACTCTTATGCAGAAAGAGCTGCCCGTGGGTGAGAACGCTGGAGACCAGTGAGAAATGGAGCGAGCCTTCCGCACAGCCGGGGGCGGCTGTGCCACACGTTCCTTCCCGGCTACAGCAACTCTGGTTTTGCTCTAGAAGCTGGTAGCTCAATGCGTTTGCGTCCTTTGCCGTAAATCCTCGCAATCCCGCCACGAGAGGGATGCATCCTACTTGAGCGAAAGAAGCTCAATTGCCGCCTTGCGACATTATCGTAGTGGGGGGATCGGCGGGCGCCGTGGAAGCTTTCCAGCAACTGGTGCGCCCTCTTCCTCAGAACTTTTCCGCAGCCATCTTCATTGTCCTGCATATCCCCATGGACTTTGAGAGTATGCTGCCCAGAATTCTTTCCCGTGCCGGCGCCCTTCCCGCCACCCATGCACTGGATGGCGAATCCATCAGGCATGGGCATATCTATGTTGCTCCGCCCGACCGCCATCTGATGCTGGAGGAAGGCATGGTGCGCGTGAAACGCGGACCGCGCGAGAACCGCCACCGTCCGGCCATCGATCCTCTTTTCCGCACCGCCGCCCGCGTCTATGGCCCGCGCGTGCTGGGGGTGGTTATGAGCGGGCAGTTGGATGATGGAGCGGCGGGCTTGCGCGTGATCCGCTCACGCGGGGGCACTGCCATCGTGCAGGACCCCGCCGATGCCCAATCCAGCCAGATGCCGCAATCGGCTCTGCAGTACGGAGGGGCTGATCATGTGCTGCCGGCCAGCGAAATTGGACCTTGCCTGGTCCAGCTTGTAGCCAAATGCGCAGGAGGTCCCATGAAAAAATCCGCTTCCAGTTCTGAGCGTCCTGATAGTGCCGAGAACAACCGTGGCGTAGCCTCGCCCGAAGAAGGTGAGGGAACGCCATCTACCTTCACC
>QHVI01000112.1 GCA_003223515.1 Candidatus Angelobacter sp. Gp1-AA117 | reverse complement strand
ATCAGGATCAGTCTGCCCTGCGTGCTTCCTGAGAGGAGCAACAGTTTCGGGTACGATGCGATGTCCAAGCCAGACTGCGGTGCGGGCTCTTGCAGGCGCCACAGAGATTCGGCTTTCGCCCACGCAGTCGCTCATACCTATTTTCATCTTTTCTGGGTGGGACTCAAGTCCCATGTCCGACTGCGGTGAAAGCCGTTTGGTTGTGGCTCGCCACGCTGTGGTTAAAAACGGATTTACCCGCGGTGCATGGCGGCCTTCATGCCCAGGCGGTCGGCTTCGGCTTCAAGGGCATGATCCTGCACCACGGCGGTGCCGTTTCCAAACGGGTTTCGGACGCGGCCGGCACGCTGCTGCAATACATGGGTTAGTTCGTGGCCGAGCAGTTGTTGTCCCTGGATGCTGTGGGGGTTGTAATATCCGGGAGCGAAGTGAATGTCTGATCCCCAGGTGAAGGCAACAGCTCCTATGGAAGCGACCTCGGAACCGACATGAATACGCACGTCAGAAAAATCTCCGCCAAGCGCAGATTCCATTTTTGCCTGGATGTCTTTGGGCAACATCCATCCGCCGGATTTCCGCTGAAGGTTCACTTCAAAAGCTTCAACGCCGGGCACAGTCTTCCTTTGCAGGCCATTCCCATGCATGCTTCTCATCCGCTGGATGGAGCCCGGCATCAGGGTACCCTGAATAGCAAC
This sequence comes from Candidatus Angelobacter sp. Gp1-AA117, assembly GCA_003223515.1. Lineage (GTDB taxonomy): Bacteria > Acidobacteriota > Terriglobia > Terriglobales > Acidobacteriaceae > Angelobacter. Next base: position 19,453 of record QHVI01000112.1, on the reverse strand, counting down.
TGCTGGCCGGTGCACTGTTGCAGGCGCAGGCTGATGGACGATCTTTGGCTGTACTGGTTTCATCAATGGATTTGATTGCCGGGAACCCAAAACATTCTTATTCACCGGAACCTCTCAAAATGTAAGGCGGAATCCAGAGCTATTGTAGACCGAAAAAAAATATGGTCAAGCAGGAAAATAGCTGGGCTTACCAGCGGTTACGCACCGGTTTTGGACTTATAATCTTTAATTCCTCATCCAGAACTATGTAACTCACCTGATGTCCTTCAGGGCACAGATCAGGTAGTATCCACAAACGGCTATGGCAACTGCTTTCGGGTGGCAACGTGAAAAATCGGTGCAGGAGTGGCTCTTCACTGAAGCCTACCGGTTCGACTTCTTTCAGGCTGTGCGGTTGCTGGAGCTGATCTTTTCAGAGTGCGCCCCCGTAGGTGAAAGCTGTGAGCCGGAAAAAGAGCCGGTCCATTTCAGCGCCCGTGTAGGCTTTGATTTTCCTGCCGGTGAGGTTCATGACCTGCTGCCTTCAGCCGGTGGCAATGCGCCCTGCATGGTGACCAACTTCTTTGGGTTGGCCGGAGCAACCGGGCCTCTGCCGGCGCCGCTGGCAGAGTTGGTGCTGGAGAGAATCCGCCAGAAAGACACCGGGCTGCGGGACTTTCTCGATATCTTCAACCATCGCCTGATTTCATTGATGTACCGGGCGCGCAAGGTTCACCGGGTTACGCTCTCCTCGCAATCTCCGGAGCAGGGCCCGATGGCGAATTATCTTTATGCCTTCCTGGGCCTGGGCATCAGCGGCCTGCGCAATCGCATGGGCAAGGAAATGCCCGACCGCGTGCTGCTCCCCTACGCCGGTTTATTGAGCCAGCAGCCCCGGTCCGTCGTGGGAATGGAGCATATTCTTTCCGATCACTTCAACGTGCCCGTGCAGGTGCAGCAATTCTCCGGAGTATGGCGGCAGATTGAGCCGGATCAATACACCAAACTGGGGCGATTGGGAAGAAATCAGATCCTCGGGGAAAATGTTGTGCTGGGAACGCGCATCTGGGACCAGCAGGGCCGCTTCCTGATTCTGATTGGACCACTTTCCTTGGAGCAATATCTCGATTTTCTGCCGGAAGGCAGCGCGTATGGTCCGCTGGGCAAGCTGGCTCGTTTCTATGCCGGACAGGAGTTTGAATTCCGTATCCGCCTGAAGCTGCGCGCCACGCAAATACCGGAGCTGCGCCTGGGCAAAGCAAAACTGGGCTGGACGACATGGTTGAAGACGCGTCCGGCGAAACGTGATTCCCAGGTCGAGTTGTCGTCGGATTACAGGCAGCAGGCACTCAGTATTCAGCACTCTGCCCCGAAGCAGAACTCAAATGGATAGTTGAGAATCGGAACAAGTCGCAGAGTGTCAGATTCAAACAGGTTTCCCTAAGTTCTAAGTAAGTACTTAGGCTGGCAGCTAGAAGCCAGGAGCTAGCAGCTTTCTTATGTCCTCCCCAACTTTTGTTCAAGGCACCAGGCATTTCACCCTCACCACTCCACTGGGTGCGGACAAATTTCTTCTCAAGGGTTTTCACGGCGAAGAACAGATCTCCGGCCTGTTTCATTACTCTCTTGAGCTGCTCTCGCAGGACGACTCGATTGACTTTACCCAGATCGTAGGCAAGAACATCACCATCACCATCGAACTGCCGGGCGGCAGTGACCAGCAGTATATCAATGGCGTGGTCGGACATTTCACTCAGGGCGGCAAGTCGGCGCGCTTTACCACGTATTTTGCCGAGGTTTATCCCTGGCTGTGGCTGCTTACCATGAATGCCAGCCACCAGATTTTTCAAAACAAAACTGCGCCGGACATCATCAAGCAGGTTTTTTCCGATCTGGGATTCACTGACTTCAAGGACTCGCTGACCAAGACCTACAATTCCAGGGAATTCTGTGTGCAATACGGTGAGAGCGCCTTCAACTTTGTTTCACGGCTGATGGAAAGCGAGGGCATCTTTTATTTCTTCGATCACAGCAGTTCCACGCACACGCTGGTGCTGGCAGACGATTCCAGCGCCTGGCTGACCATGCCCGGCCTGACAACGGTACAGGCATCCGCATCAGGACGCTCATGGGAAACTGCGGATGCCATACTCGAGTGCAAAATCGAACAACAAGTAGTGGTCGGGCAATACAAGTCGGATGATTACAACTTCACTACACCATTCACCGATCTTCTGGCCACGGCCAGCGGAACGGATACCAGCCGCTCTGTCTATTTCTATCCCGGCGAGTACTCGACTGCCAGCGACGGCGAAACCGTGACCAGCTTGCGGCTCGATGCACTGCAGGCTCCCGCCAAGTTACTCAAGGGCAGCAGCATGTGCCGCGCCTTTCATGCTGGAGCAAAGTTCACGCTGGCCAACCATTCCCGTTCCGACGCGAACACCTCATACGTGTTGAGTTCCGTGACTCACCAAGGCGACCAGGATCAATACTCCAACTCGTTCGAAGCTTTCCCTGCGACCACGGTGTTTCATCCGCCGGAGCTTACACCCAAACCTAAGATCGTGGGTTCGCAGACGGCGCTGGTGGTGGGCAAGTCAGGCGAGGAAATCTGGACTGATCAGTATGGCCGCATCAAGTGCAAGTTTTACTGGGACCAGAGCAGCGCCAGTGACGAGACCAGTTCCTGCTGGATACGGGTGGCCCAGGGGTGGGCAGGGAAGGCCTGGGGATCGATCTACATTCCACGCATCGGGCAGGAGGTAGTCGTCAGCTTTCTGGAAGGAAATCCTGATCGTCCGCTGGTTACAGGTTGTGTCTACAATGCGCAGCAAACAGTTCCTTATACCCTGCCTGACGAGCAGACCAAGAGCACCGTCAAGACAAATTCTTCCAAGGGCGGCTCAGGTTTTAACGAACTCCGATTTGAAGATAAAGCAGGATCAGAAGAGATCTTCATTCAGGCGCAGAAAGACATGAACGTCACCATCCTGAATGACCTGACCACAACAGTGACGAACAATCGCACGACCACGGTCAGCCAGAAAAATGACAGCCTGATTGTGGATCAGGGAAATCGTTCTATTAAAGTGAATACCGGCAACGAGACCCACGAGGTGAAAGGCACACGTGATCTTACGATTACCGGCAATGAGACTCATACCAACAAAGCAGATTTCACCCAGAATGTGAGCGGGAACTTTACGCTGAAGGTGTCCGGCAATCTGAGCATCGATGTCAGCGGTTCGGTCACGATCAAATCCGGAACGTCATTCGACATTCAGGCCGGAACCGCGTTGACCAGCAAATCGGGCACTGCGCTGACCAATGAGGCCGGAACGTCCCTGACTAATAAAGCAGGAACCAGCATGAGCAACGAAGCCAATGTCTCTATCACCAGCAAAGCCAATGCCTCACATGATGTTGAGAGCAGCGGAATCCTGACGTTGAAAGGTTCGCTGGTGAAGATCAATTAGCTATGCCGGTCGACAGTGAAATCTCGGAGCTTCACCCCAACGGCCAAGTCAAGGAAAAGTACACCTTGAAAGACGGTAAGGTGGAGGGGCTCGTCTCCGCGTACTCTCCTGCGGGCGCGTTGTTGCACACTGCCAATTTCGTTCAAGGTGTCTTGAATGGCGAGAGTGTTACCTACACTCCTGATGGCCTGATGGCGCAGAAGGCCAATTTCAAAGATGGCAAGCTTGAGGGAGAATTGGTGACTTTCCTGAACGGCAAGCCCAATATGAAAGCTCTATGCAAAGACGGCAAGCAGGAAGGGGAGACCCTCTTTTACAGTCCTGCCGGAGCCGTGATTGGGAAAGCACTCTATAAGGGCGGCAAGCTGAATGGCGTGTCATCATGGTTCGGCCATAACGGACAGGTCAGCAAAACATCTCTCTACCGTGACGGTCTCCTCAATGGTGAAACGCTGGAGTACTACCCCAACGGCAAGCTGCGAATGAGTTCGGTTTATAAAGATGATCTGCTGCACGGTGAAGTAAAAACTTTTGGCGATGACGGAAAGCTGAAGCAGACGGTCCGATATGAAAACGGCAAACCAGTTGAACAAGGATCCAAACGCAACTAACCAAAACGAACCCTAACCACAAAGGGCACGAAGGTTTCACAAAGGGCACAGAGGAAGTGAAAATTCGGGATTGCCAGTACAAGGCTGCGAAAGGATTATTGAGGAAATAAGTTATGTCGGTTCAAGTTTGCATGGGAGCCATGATGCAGTGCAGCTTTGGGGTTGCGCCGAGCAGCCTGGTGGTGCTCCCCACCAGCCAGGTGTTGGCCGGAGGCCCGCCGGCGGCCACCATCATGGATAATGTGCCCATCGTCAATATTCCGCCGTTTGGCATGTGCAATTCGCCTTCGAACCCTACTGTGGCGGCGGCCACGGCGGCTGCATTGGGGGTTCTTACACCTATGCCTTGCGTTCCAGTTACGGCTGCGCCCTGGGTGCCCGGCGCTCCCACGGTGCTGATCGGCAACATGCCTGCACTTACAGACCAGTCAAAGCTGATGTGCAGTTGGGGAGGAGTTATCCAGATCGTCAGCCCCGGTGAATTTACTGTGATGGATCCGTAAAGCAGATGTATCTTGATTCGGAATTAAAACCATGAGCTACGATTTTTCATTCGAGAAAAAATCCTTAATCCTGATTGCCATCGGTTGTGTGGCCATAAGCGTCCTGCTGTTCTTTGCCGGCTACATCGTGGGCCTTGACCGGGGGCAGAACCAACCCGTGGTGCAAGCCAGCTCTCCCGCAGCGAAGAGCACTTCAGCGAAAGAAACGCCAGCGGCTGAAAAAGAAAAACCGGCAGCGGAAAAAGAGCCGCCTGCATCTGCGGAGGAACCAAAGAAAGCTGCGCCGGAAAAATCACAGGCGCCTGCTGCAGCGCCCACCGCCGAAAGCAAATCTTCTGCCGCGCCGGCAGGTGCCAAACCCTCCGCTGCGAAAGAAGAAGAAGCAAAGGACAAAGAAAAGCCTGCTTTTTCCGTGCAGCTCGGAGCCTTTCAAACCGAGGAGAACGCCGTCAAACTCCGGGACAACCTGAAAACCAAGGGTTATCCTGTCTTTCTATTCCGGGTGATGGATGCGGATGGAAACGTCTGGCACACCGTTCGCACGGGCCATTATCCCGACATGAAAGAAGCTGCGCGTGAAGCCGTGAAGATCACCCGCAAGGAACAGATTTCAGCCTGGGTGCGTCCGGCGAATGCGTTTTAATCCGGCAGTGCCGCAAGGCTTTTCCGATACTATGTCGCCCGCTTCGCGGGCTCCGTCACCGGCCCCTTCTAATACCCACAGCTTGCGCTGCGGGCTAGAAGAATCTCGCCAGCTTTGCTGGCTCAGGCATTCCATCGCATAAAGGCAAAGAGCCACAGGCTAAGAACCATGTGCCAAAATGAAAAAGCCAAAATGAGAAGCCAAAGCTTAAAGGCCAAAATCAAAGATTAAAGCCAAGAGTTTAAAGCCAAAGGCTAACAGCTAAGATCCAAAAGCCAAGAGCCAACAGCCAAAGCTGTTCTTTACCACACCTCACATCTTTCTTCCGGTTTGCGCACCATGGCGGAATCGGCTTTGCAGCTAAAGGCCTGCTGAAACTGGGGCAGGTTGGAAAGCGGCCCGATTACCCGGAACTTGGCAATGGGATGCGGGTCGCCCTGCACCATCAGGCGCTGGGTCTCCGGACGTATCGCGTCACCGCGGAACTGTCCCCAGGCAATAAAGAACTGCTGGTCAGGAGTAAAACCGTCCATGGCAGGTGCAGGCTTGCTCTGCTGGGCTTTCTTGAATGCCAGGTAGGCGAGCTTCGCGCCCGCCAGGTCGCCAATGCTTTCTCCCAATACCAGTTTGCCATTGTGGTGAATATTCGGCTCGATGTAGTAATTGTCGAACTGCCGTACCACGCAGGCGGTGCGCGTCTGGAAGTTCTTGGAATCAGCTTCAGTCCACCAGTTATTGAGGCGGCCTTGCGCGTCGAATTGCGCGCCCTGATCGTCAAAGCCGTGGCTGACTTCGTGGCCGATCACAACACCGATAGCGCCATAGTTCACCGCGTCCACCGCATCCATGCTGAAGGCAGGTGGCTGGAGGATTCCGGCAGGAAAGACGATTTCGTTAAACAAAGGGTTGTAATAGGCGTTAGAAGTGGGTGGAGTCATGCCCCAGCGCGATTTGTCGGTAGACTTGCCGATGCGAGCGCGGTCATCCGCCACGTTGAATTGCACAGCCGCCACCATGTTGTCGAAGAAATAATTCCGGCGGATTTTGATACTGCTGTAGTCCTTCCATTTGTCCGGATAACCGATTTTGGGGTTGAAAGTCGAGAGTTTCTCCAGGGCCTTCTTCTTGGTATCCGGCCCCATCCATTCCAGCCCTTCAATGGTGTCATGCATGGCTGCCAGGATGTTCTTCACCATGTCCTGCATGCGGGCCTTGGCGGCCGGCGGGAAATATTTCTCAACGTATTTTTTGCCCAGTGCCTCTCCCAGAGACTCGTCAGTGAACTCGACACAGCGCTTCCAGCGTGGCTTCATCTCCTGGGCGCCGTTCAGGAAACGGTCATAGAAGCTGAAATTCTCTTCCACAAAGGGCTGTGAGAGGATGGGAGCTGAGTCGTGCAGCAGTTGCCATTTCAAATATGTCTTCCAGTCAGCCAGCGAGGTCTCGCGCAACTGCCGGTCAACTTCCTGAAGGAACTTCGGCTCCTGCACATTCAGGTCGGCATGGGAAATCCTGGCATCCTGGAAAAAGCTGTTCCAATCGATTGCGGGCGTGAGTTTCTGCAGGTCGGCAAAGGCCATCTTGTGGTCTGTAGCCTTAGGATCGCGCAGCGCAACATTATCCAGGGAGGCCTCCGCCAGCTTCGCCTCAACATTGAATACAGTCTCGGAAGCGGCCTGCGCCTGCTGGTCGGTGTAGCCCGCCAGCTTGAACATGTTTTTCACATGGGTGCGGTATTTATCACGAGCTTCCTGGAAGCGAGGCTCGGTCTTGAAGTAGTAATCCCGGTCGGGCAGGCCCAGCCCGCTGGCTCCGATGCTGGCAATGGTCTGGTTGGGATCGTGATTGTCTGGAGAAGATCTCAACCCGAAGGGCGCATCGATGTTGTTGCGATGGAAGCGCTGGATCATGCGCTGCACGTCAGCGGTGTTTTTCATCGCGTCGATGTCGGCGAGCCAGGGTTGCACAGGAGAGATGCCCAGCTTGTTGATGCGGGCTTCATCCATGCACGATCCATAAAAGTCGCCAATAAGCTGCTCCACGCTGGAGGCCGGCCAGTTCTGCCTGCTCGAAACTTCGTCGAGAATGGTCTTGAGCTGGTCTTTCGAGAGTTCCCCCGCTGCCCACCGGCGGCTCCAGCGTGGCATGAAAGGCGGTATGGGATTATTGGCTCGCCAGCTTCCATTCGCGAATTCAAAAAAATCATTGCAGGGGTCAGCCTTGCGATCAAGATCACCTGACTGGATACCGTGTTGAGCTGTATTTTGGGCAAATAGAGTCGAGGAACAGAGGGCCAGTACCAACAAAGCTTTCAGCAAACGCATTCACACCTCAATGTAAGAGAATTTTAGAGTATAGACGGAGCGGAGGATGTTTGGTCACAGCCAGGAGATTTGGCATTGGTAATTTGAAATTGTAATTTTTGCGACGTAAGATTGTCCTACTCGCTGCAAATGTCCAACCTAGCCAATATTGATCTGACTGATCCACGGTTCAAGGCCAATCCTTATCCCATCTATGACCAGCTTCGCGCCCAGACTCCGGTAGTGCGGATATCCATTGGTTTCGGCTACAAAGCCTGGCTGGTCACACGCTATGAAGACGTGGTGTTCACGCTCAAAGACCAGCGCTTCACCAAAGATGTTTACAAGGCCCCTAAGCGGGGTTTTTTTCGCAAAGAAATGCTGTTTGCATGGATGTTCGGGCCATTCGTGAAGCACATGCTCAACGCCGACGAACCGGATCATACGCGTCTGCGAGGCCTGGTACAGAAGGCATTCACCGCACGCTTTGTAGAGTCGCTGCAGCCGCGCATTGAATCGCTCAGCGAAGAACTCCTGGACCGCATAGCTGCCCAAGGTCACATGGACCTCATGCGCGACTTTGCGCTGCCTCTGCCGGTCACGGTGATTACCGAGATGCTGGGTGTGCCGGCGGCGGATCGTGGCCGCTTTGTCGGCTGGATCACCACGATCCTGGATACCGGAATCGGTCCACAAAGCCTGAAGATGCTGCCGCTCATCAGCAAGTTCAAACGCTATGTTCGCGAATTGATGCAGTTGCGGCGCAGGCAGCCTGAAAATGATCTGATCAGCGCGCTGGTGGTTGCTGAAGAGGCTGGGGACAAGCTCAGCGAAGCTGAATTGATGGCGATGATCTTTCTGCTATTGATTGCCGGATACGAGACTACGGTCAATCTGATCGGAAACGGCATGTTGGCGCTGCTTGACCATCCTGCAGAGCTGGAGAAATTGCGCACACAGCCGGCCATCATGCCTTCAGCGGTGGAAGAGCTGCTGCGCTATGATGGCCCACTGGAGATAGCGAGCCAGCGTTATGCGCTCTGTGATATTGAGATCGCAGGCACCATGATTCCCAGGGGCCATATGCTTGCGCCCGGACTGACTTCGGCGAATCGCGACCCGCGCCAGTTTGAGCAGCCGAATGGGCTGAATCTCACGCGCGAACCCAACCGCCACGTAGGCCTGGGGCAGGGGATTCATTATTGCCTGGGTGCTCCCCTGGCGCGGCTGGAGGCACAGATTGCGTTTGCAGCCCTGCTGCGCCGGCTACCTGAGATTCGACTGGCGGTGCCGCGGAATTCCATCCGCTGGCGCAGCAGCCTCGTCATTCGCGGCCTGCAGGAGCTGCCGATTGCCTTTCGCACCAGCGCAGCAGTTCGTGGGGCTACAAAAACCTTTTAACCGCAGAGAACGCAGAGGTAACTGAAATGGGTAAATGAGTAAATAAGTAAATTGATAAATGAATAAATTGAAGATGCAGCGAACCCCAATCTTAATTTACTCATTTACCAATTTCATCCACCTTTGCGTCCTCTGCGGTAAAAGGGTTTTGGTTGTGGCTCGCCACGCTGCGGTTCATCTGTAGTTCACTTCCTGATTTATAATTTCTCCTTATTTACCCTACCCAGGAGCTCTCATGGACACCACCATTGCCGATATTCATGCACGCGAGATCCTCGATTCACGCGGAAATCCTACAGTAGAAGCAGAAGTGAGCCTGGCGGACGGCTCAGTGGGCCGTGCTGCCGTGCCCAGCGGCGCTTCCACCGGGGAATACGAAGCGGTGGAACTTCGTGACGACGATCAAAACCGCTACTCCGGCAAAGGTGTCCTGCAGGCGGTGGAGAACGTACAAGGCCCCATTGCTGATGCGCTTCTCAACTGCGATGCTACGGCCCAGCGCGAAATTGACCGCATCATGATTCAACTGGATGGCACTCCGAACAAAGGGAAACTGGGGGCCAACGCGATCCTGGCTGTCTCCATGGCCAGCGCCCGCGCCAGCGCCGCTGCTTTGAAAACACCGTTGTATCGCTATCTGGGAGGCGTGAGCGCCAACGTGCTGCCCCTGCCCATGATGAACATTCTCAACGGCGGCGCTCATGCAGACAGTAACGTGGATTTCCAGGAATTCATGGCCATGCCGGTGGGCGCGGGCACATTTTCTGAGGCCCTGCGGTGGGGCGTAGAGGTGTTTCATGCTCTCAAAGCGGTCTTGAAAAAACGCGGCTACAACACTGCGGTTGGCGATGAAGGCGGCTTTGCTCCTTCTCTCAAGGCCAACGTTGAAGCCATCGAGGTAATTCTTGAGGCTATCCAGCAGGCGGGCTACCGGGCAGGTGAAGACATTGCCATAGCCCTCGATCCGGCCAGCAGCGAGTTCTTCGACAAAGACAAAGGTAAATATGTTTTCAAGAAGTCGGACAAATCAGTGAAAAGTTCAGAGGATATGGTGCGCTTCTGGGCCAACTGGGTGCGGCAGTATCCGATTGTCTCCATTGAGGATGGCTTGGCCGAACATGACTGGGAAGGCTGGAAGCATCTCACCGAGGAACTGGGCGACAAGATTCAACTGGTTGGAGATGACCTCTTTGTAACCAACACGATTTATCTCACGCGCGGGATTGCAGAGGGCGCAGCTAATTCCATTTTGATCAAGGTCAACCAGATCGGCACGGTGAGCGAAACCCTGGATGCAATCGACCTTGCCCGCCGCAATGGCTATACCGCTGTCATCTCGCATCGTTCCGGGGAGACTGAGGACACCTTCATTGCCGACCTCGCCGTAGCCACGGGCGTAGGACAGATCAAAACCGGATCAGCCTCCCGCACCGACCGTATTGCCAAATACAACCAGCTCCTGCGGATTGAAGAAGAGTTGGCCGACGCCGCCCGCTTCCTGGGCATTGAAGCATTGAATTACGACGGGGATATTGCCGCCGGGGCGGGAAAATAAAATGTGTAAATGGGATAAATGGATAAATTGGTAAATGAGTAATTGATGCGATTCCCGGATTGAATTAAATTACCCACTTACAAAATTACCTGTTTACCAAATCCGCCCATGAGCTCACCGCAAGCGAATGCCGCTGTAGCTGTACCGCCCATGACCCGCGAACAGCGGGCCAATGCACGTAACGCTCTGATTGCCGGTTTCCTGGGATGGACTCTGGATGCCTTCGATTTCTTCATCCTGGTGATGGTGCAGGATGCGATTGCCAAAGACTTTAATCGATCGCTTCCCGCCATAGCTGCCACGCTATTTGCTACCTTGGCGGCGCGGCCGGTTGGGGCGTTAATTTTTGGCATCATGGCGGATCGCTATGGACGGCGTCTGCCGCTGATGCTCGATGTGATCTTCTATTCAGTCATATCAGTGCTTTGCGGCCTCGCGCCCACTTACACCATATTTTTCGTTCTGAGGCTGCTCTTTGGCATCTGCATGGGTGGTGAATGGGGTGTAGGCGCTTCGCTGGCCCTGGAGTCGGTTCCTCCCAAATGGCGCGGAATCATTTCCGGCCTGCTGCAGGAAGGCTATGCCACCGGATATCTGCTGGCTGCAGCGGCTTACTATTTTGTCTTTCCGCATTGGGGATGGCGGCCCATGTTTTTCATCGGCGGCCTGCCTGCCCTGCTCTCATTATTTATTCGTGCCAAGGTGAAAGAGCCGGAAGCCTGGCGCCAGCACCGCACCGACTGGAACACTTACTGGCGCAGCACTCTGAGCCACTGGCCCAGGTTTCTCTACCTTGTCCTGATGATGACCTTTATGGTGGGAATCTCTCATGGCACACAGGACATGTATCCGAATTTTCTGAAGAAGCAGCTCCACTTCAGTATTCACCTGACTTCGGTGATCACGATTGTTTCCATGATTGGGGCCATTCTGGGCGGCCTTATTGTGGGCCTGTCCTCTGACCGAATTGGCCGCCGCCGTGCGATGGTCATTTCCGTGCTCCTTGCGATCTGCTTTATTCCCTTATGGGCCCACGCATCTGCTCCTCCTGCCGTACCTAGCCTGTATGTGATCCTGTTTGGAGCTTTCCTTATGCAGTTCATGGTGCAGGGCGCCTGGGGAGTGGTTCCGGCACACATCAACGAACTCTCTCCCGGAGAACTGCGCGGGTTTTTTCCAGGGTTTGCCTATCAAATGGGCGTACTGTGCGCCTCAGGCATCGGGTACCTGGAATCTGTGATTGGCGAACATCTGACTTATAGCCAGTCACTCACGTACTCCATGCTGGTGGTGATGGGAATCGGGGCTTTCGTGATCTGGTTGGGGCCGGAAGAGAAGGGAATCCATTTCCTGAAGCAAGGCAGCTCTTAGCCATTAGCTTTTAGCTTGTCTCGTTAAGGATAATTATTATCAAAGCCGGAACATTTCATTCAAGGAGACATTTAGCATTCACTTCGTCAGACTGGAATGAAGTGGATCTGATCCATTGCGTGCGCGAATCAATCTCCGCGAATATCTGACTGGCGGTGACCGCCGTTCCCTGGGCCGTTCCAAAGAACTTCTGCAACTCATGCAATCGCGGATGGATCTCTTCCCGCAACTTTTGCGCTATATGTGGGATTCTGACCCGCTGGTGGTCATGCGTGCGGCTGATGCAGTTGAGAAGATCACCCATGCCGATAGCAAGCCATTGCAGCCATTTAAGAAAGAACTGTTGGGACTGGCCGCAGGAGCCGAAGAGCAGGAATTACGATGGCATCTGGCGTTGATGCTTCCGCGCCTGCAACTCACATCTGCCGAGCAGAAACGAGCTATTGCAATCCTGATGGATTATCTTTCCCACAAAAGCTCTATCGTCAAGACCTTTGCTTTGCAGGCACTCTTTGACATGTCTCGGCAGAATCCATACGCGATCTTCAACCTGGAAGAGATCCTGAACAATGCTGCGCATACCGGCACCGCCGCGATGCGGGCACGGGCAAGAATACTTTTGCGGCAGATGGCAAGAGGTAAGAAGTAACTATTTCTGTCCCACCAGTTCCTCATACAGCTTCGGCAATTGTTCCGCATCTTCCACAGATTCGGCGAAGCGCGCTCGCTCGTAATGTTCCGTGAAGGTCACAACATCCTTTTGAATTTGTGGATCAGCAATGCCTGAGGCAAACTCTTCCGGGGTCTGTGCAGGACTTTTGGTGATTCCCCGGCGTTCCATGGCCTTAAGCATTCGCAGGTACCAGAAGCTGGCGGCACTGCCGGGCGCCTGCTGCGGATTCCTGACCATTCTCACCTGGCGGAAAAAACGCCATAAACGCGGAGCAAATGGCAGAGCAGTCAAACCCAGCAGCAGGGCGGCCAGCAGGATGATCTTTTTCCAGGAAAGCTCCATGCTTCGGGCGTTTTTGAGGTCCATCAGCAGGCGCCGGTATTTCAGCAGTGACCAGTGCTGCATGCGGGTCTGAACATAGCTGCTGCGGTTGCCAAGCTCTGCGCTCAGGCGAAGCTGATGGCTGAAGTCATAATTGATGATCCATTCACGCCAGAGTTCGCGGGCGGCGTCCATATAAAGCCCCATGCGTGACCACGCGTCATCACCTGGCCCTTCTGGGGCGGAGGGCGTGGGATCGAAAGTCACCCATCCATATTCGGGGAAGTAGACCTCTACCCAGGAGTGCGCATCGCGTCCGCGAATGATCCAGGTCTGATTGAGGTCGTTGTATTGGCCCCCACGAAAGCCATTCACCACCCGCGAAGGAATTCCCAAAGTGCGCAGCATCACCGCCATGGAAGAAGCGAAGTACTCGCAGTGTCCTTTTTTGCGCTGGAAGAGAAAGTTGGCCAGCGGATCAGATTCCACCCCCGGCAACTCGAGCGTGTAGCCGAGATTCTGCCGGAGATAGGTCTCTATGGCAAGAGCGCGGGCATAGTTGTTGGTGGCGTTTGCCGTTATCTTCTGCGCCAGCTCTGGAATACGCGGATCGATGTTCGGCAACTGCAGGTATGTCATGGAAATTCCTGCAGGGTACTCGCGCGAATCCGAGTTGCGAACGAGCACTTCCGGGTCGCGCAAATCAGCTTCACCATCATATTTGTCGAGCGATTTGCGGCCATCCGTATTGCTGACCGCGCCATTCGCGGAGATGGCCACGTCGGCATAGGAGCCGTTGATTCTCATCGGCGTGTCCGCCAGGAAGAACACATTGGTTCCTACCGGCTCCATGAATACACGATAGATAAGAGTGAAGTTAGGGGAGGCGGGGCCGGCATTCGAGTAGAGCGGCAGGCCATTCACGCGCACCTGGCGCAGATCGACCGCCACGTCTTGCAGCGAGCGAAGCATGGCTATATCCGGCTCGTGGTTCCACCAGCGGCGGCCGTCAAAGTTCGAAAGGGCCATGCCCCGCCAATGGAGGTCCGCAGGCATCACTCCATGCAGCACCTGCACATGCATCACCGGGGTGTTGGACTGCTGGATTCTTCCAATGCCGCCCAGATTGATTCCTTCACTGAAACCTGTGGCAATGTCGCTCTGCGTTCCCAGGTTCCGCAGGTATCCTCTGGAGTCCATGCGGGGCAGCACAAAAAAGATGACCACCGCGCCGCCCATGGTAAAGAGCGCCAGCAGCACTGAGGCGAGCGAAAGCGCGCGGTGAAACCGGTGCTCCTTCTGCGGCGCTACCCGCAGGATAGCCGCTTCACGTTCTGATCGCCGCATCTCCATGCTGATGAAGGTAGCCATGGCGATGACCATGAAGAGGCCGAAGGTCAACAGGAAGATGGTATCCACCGTAAGTACGGCCGCTGCCAGCACCATCAGGAAAGACAGCACCGCCAGGTAAAGCAGGTCACGGTCCCGCTGGACGGAGAAGATCTTCACCACCATGATGAACAGCACCATGTGGACGGTGGCATTCACGAATCCCTGCGAGAGCAGGAAATAATCCAGCACGTAAAACAGGAAATAGAAGACGGTCAGGTAGTTGGTCCAGCGCTCCGGAATCCGATAGCTGCGCCTTTTCTTGAGCAGGTGGTACCCGCGCAACACCAGCGCGGAGCCGCCCAGCACCAGTGAGAGAAAGTCCAGTTTGCCGGTGCCGGCCAGCGCGGTGAATCCCACAACCAGTAAAAGGTAGAGAGAGCGCTGGAAAAATCTTTCCGCGCTGCCCATGCGCTGCCTTACCGCGACCGGTGTGGATGCCATCTCTTCTATTCTCCCTTGATTTCAGCCCGGCAGGAAAGATTTTCCTCTACCCAAAAGGGAATGCACTGAAAGATGTTAGAATCAATGTGCCGGGTCCCGCGCGACGCAATCCCGCCAACCCCGCCAGGTCCGGAAGGAAGCAACGGTAACGGGCTAGTGCGTGTGCAGCGGGTTCCCCGGTGCTGAATCTCTCCCCATATCAGATCGAACTCCTCCCACAGTTTTTGCACCATAAATTCAAGCCTGCTCTTCACCGCGACGTCCGCCAGGGACGCAAAGGTAGCTCTCTAGGTACAATAGTTCTTTATCCTAAAATCCCGGAGAAATTCTTTGGCAAATCTCGTGCGGGCAAAGATCTCTGCCCTCGGTACTTATGTCCCTCCCCGTCTGCTGACCAACGCCGATCTCGAAAAAATGGTCGAAACCTCCAACGAATGGATTCTGGAGCGCACCGGCATCCGGCAAAGGCATATCGTTGATAAGGGTGTTGCCACGTCCCACCTGGCCGTGGAAGCCAGCAAGAAAGCGCTTGCCGAACGGGGCATTAGCGCCACCGATGTGGAGGCTATTTTTTTGGGGACAGTCACTCCGGACATGATGTTTCCAGCTACTGCCTGCCTGGTGCAGGACAAACTCGGCGCAAAAGGAGCCTGGGGCTTCGATATCTCAGCCGCCTGCTCGGGTTTCGTCTATGCGCTGCAGACCGGCGCAAAGTTTGTCGAGTCGGGCGCGCACAAGAAAGTTCTGGTCATCGGCGCGGACGTAATGTCTTCCATCATTGATTACACGGACCGCGCTACCTGCGTGATCTTCGGTGATGGCGCAGGCGCGGTGCTCATTGAACCCGCTGACAATGGCAATTGCCTGATCGATTTTATTCACGAGGTGGATGGTTCAGGCGGCTGCTCGCTGAACATGCCCGCGGGCGGAAGCTTGAATCCGGCATCGCACGAAACCCTGGACAAGAAAATGCATTATGTCCACCAGGACGGCCAGGCGGTTTTCAAATATGCGGTCCGCAAAATGGCTGAAGTCTCAGAGAAGGTTCTTCAACGCAACGGCTTTACCGGCAAAGATGTAAATTTGTTTGTGCCTCACCAGGCCAATAAGCGCATCATCATGTCGTCGGCGGACCGCCTGGGGCTGAAGGAAGACCGCATCATCATTAACATCGATGAATACGGAAACACCACTGCCGGCACCATTCCACTGGCTCTCGACTCAGCGCGCCAGCAGGGAAGACTCAAGAAAGGCGACCTGGTGCTCATCGCCTCGGTGGGCGCAGGTTTTACGGTGGGGGCAGCACTGCTGCGATGGGCGTACTAACAGGAGAGTGCGTTTTATGGTGGATGAGATAACAGGGAAAGTTATGCATTTGATTGCCGCAGTGAAGAAAATTCCCGAAGAGAACGTCACGACTGAAAGCACTTTCGAGCAACTTGGCCTTGACTCACTGGATGCGATCAATCTGATCTATGAAATCGAGGGTGAATTCAATATTTCCGTCCCTGATGATGTCGCCCGCTCCATCAAAGACGTGCAACAACTGGTTGCCGTCCTCAAAGCGAATCTGACCGGCGATACGACGTACACCGGCACATGACGCAACGTCGTGTGGCAGTCACCGGCCTGGGCATCATCAGCGCGCTGGGCAATCATCTTGGCGACGCCTGGGAAGCGATACGCTTCGGAAAATCAGCCATAGCCCCCATCGGGTTGGTCGATACATCGAATTTACGTTTCAAGAATGGTGCTGAAGTTCACGGCTACGATCCGGCCGCTCATTTTGACTCGGGCGAAATCACCCTGCTCGACCGGTTCGCACAATTTGCAGTGATCGCCGCCCGGCAGGCGCTGGCTGATGCTGGAATGACCATCGATTCAGATCTGGCGGGCAAAACTGCGATCATTACCGGTTCCTGCGTAGGTGGACAATCCAGCCAGGATGAGGGCTTTGTCTCTCTCTATCAAAAGAACCTCAATCGCGTACACCCGTTGACTATCCCGCGCACCATGGCTAACGCAGGCGCCAGCCATATCTCGATGCAGTTCGGAATTTCAGGACCTGCTTACACCATTTCAACAGCCTGTTCTTCGGCCAATCATGCCATCGGACAGGCGTTCTGGATGGTTCGCAACCGCCTGACCGAAGTCGCGATTACCGGAGGCAGTGAAGCCCCGTTTAGCCTCGGCATACTGAAAGCATGGGAAGCCATGCGCGTGGTTTCTCCCGGCACCTGCCGGCCATTCTGCAAAGAGCGGCAGGGGCTCATACTTGGTGAAGGGGCAGCCATGCTGGTACTGGAGCCCCTCGATCGCGCACGGGCGCGCGGAGCCAGGATTTATGGTGAAATCACCGGCTTCGGCATGTCCTCTGATGCCGGCCACATCACCACGCCTACTGTTTCTGGGCCAGCCAGTGCCATGAAGGCCGCTTTAACGGATGCCGGTCTTGAACCTCAACAGATCGCGTATATCAATGCTCACGGTACCGGCACGCCGGCGAACGATGTGACTGAAACTCGCGCGATACGCCAGGTTTTCGGATCGCATGCCGATCATCTGGCGGTTAGTTCCACCAAATCCATGCACGGCCATGCATTAGGCGCAGCAGGAGCACTCGAAGCAGTCGCAACGTTGATGGCGATTCATGAACAACTGATTCCTCCGACGGCTAACTTCACCACGCCCGATCCCGAATGCGACCTTGATGTTGTCCCCAACAACGCGCGCCAAGGCCAGGTTGAATTTGCGTTGTCGAATTCGTTCGCATTCGGGGGACTTAACGCCGTCCTCGCGTTCGGCGCTGTACCCGTGAAATGAACCATCAGAGTCTCTATGGAGCGCAGCCGCCCCCGGCTGCGTGGGAGAATCTTTGTCACTGGAAACCGTGGAAAGCTATTTAAGAATGCACGTTATGAATGCGCACTCGCCGGCACGCTCATCCCCTGCTTGCGCTGCTCGGCTTCCGTGGGATAATCGCCCAGCCATACGTATTCGGGTTTGGTCTTGATCAATGACAGCTTGCGCGCATAGAACTGCGGCAGGGCTACGGCAAAACTCTTCTTCTGCACGGCCTCGCGGATGCCCGCCAGCACGGATTGAACATGAGTGGTGTATCCCTCAACTGTGTCATCTGTGAGTACTGCGATGCCCAATTCTGTGCAGACCTCGCCGCGCAACTTGAGAAACCCCTGGAGCAGTTCAATCGTAGTTGCTTCAGGCATACACACACCGATGCCTTTTCTGCGGCGAACCAATGAACTCGCAGCCAGCGGCTTGCGATCGGAAAAAGTAATACTCCAGCCATCCTGCAAGCGGCTCTGCATGCCGCATTTCAACGGCAGTGGATTTTTGTTCCGGGGAAAAAGCTGTGACACTTCGGCAAAACAATGATGCCGCGTATGTACCAGCAGACGGCAGAAAGCCGGTGGATGATTGCCTTTGTCCGCAATCAGGGAGAAGTCCAGAAGTTGAGTGAATCCCATGGATTGAAGTTCCCGGGTGTAGCGATCCAGTTCCGCAGCATCCAATCTGGGAAATTGCGCCGGTGTAGCCGGTGGAAACGGATAGCTGGTCGCCATATTATTCAGGACTTTTTTCTTTACCTACCCGAATCCCAGCAACAAATGTCCCCATGAAGCCAGCTTCCAGAAAGCCACAAGCAGCAGCACAAGCAGCCAGAGGATGGCTGCGTAGGGCCGCTGTATCCTGTATCCAGATTGGCCCTGTAGTCTTTCGAATTCAACTTTGGAAATCTCACGCCGGCCATTCTGCTTCCAGAGTGTCTGCGGCTCCAGCTTGTCCCCTGAAATCTCCATCTGGCGTATGCCTACCCCATCCAGATCAATCACGTTCCTTATATCGGTGGGCATGGCAAAGCTGTGCACAGTCAGGTTGAAAACGCTTTGGTCCAATTGCATCGGGAGAGTGGCCGTCAGATTCCTGCCCTGGTATCCATTCAAAAACTTATAATGCCAACCTGCAGCTTTAAAGCTTTCACGCTCAACTCCGGATGAAACTCCATCCTGTACATCGTCGTCATCCTCATCATCAGGACTTAATTCAGTCTTCCGGGCAGGAGAATTGGCGGATGACGGTGCGACCGGTACGAACTTTTCTCCATCCCATCTGAATCCATTCTTGCTGCCATAGCGAGTGGCCACAGAATTTAATTGGAGATTTCCGTCGTTCAGCGTCCATGTTCCGAAAACATCGGTCCGCTCGGGCAGTGAAACCCGGTCCAGCTTGCCGGATGCGAGCAGGTGATACGCAATCGTGTCCTGTTTGAAAAACGATTCGGGGGGATCAAGGAGCAGCGCCGGATATCCGTAGCGGCTTGTTGTGAATTTTTCCTGCAGGACGTTCATCGCCCGGCCACTGGTGTTCATCGAGACAAAGAAAAATGCTTCCTTGTGATTCCAGAAGACCGAGGTGCGAACCACGCTCTCGCTGAGCTTGTAGGTCTTCGGCAGCAGCCAGTGGCTGGCAAAAATGGTTACTGCCACTATTGCCGCCACCGCGAGAAACACCACGATCCATCGTTTCACTGTACTCTCCCCCGATGCGCAGACTGTAGCAGGAAAGGGAGAAAAGTTCAGATTACTAGGAGTGTGTCGGGAATAGATCTTGGGGAATCTCATAAGACATGTGTTGAAGAGCAGAAGTGGGGTTAGGATGGGGCATGGGAAAGTGCTTCCGTCCAGACGATTTGGATCAAAATCTGCTGCTGCCACCCTCACTGCACGACTGGTTGCCAGAAAAACATCTGGCGCGTTTTT
>QHVI01000173.1 GCA_003223515.1 Candidatus Angelobacter sp. Gp1-AA117 | reverse complement strand
TCGGCTTCACTGGAAGGCCACCTTTTCACATCATCCCATCGCAGACAACCTTGGATAATGTTGTCTCCCCTGAGAAGACGAACATCTTCATCGGAATCCGTATATTGGCTGCTCTTGAATGCAAATCCGGCGAGAAGATCGATTTCGGCTCCAAGCGTTGTTTGTTTCCACCCCTTGCCGCGCTGGGCGAAGACAGATTGGAGGTGGCTTTCGAAGAGAGCGCGGGCGTTTTGGAGGTTCTTTTCGGCGTTGGCCTTGGCGGTGGCGATAGCTTCAAACGCCTTATCAAGGATGCCGACAATCCGCTGCTGTTCAGGAAGCGGAGGGAAAGAGACATTGATAGCCTTGTAGGCGTCACCATCTAAATTGCGAATGCCCGTGGAATGGCTCTGCATATCTTCGGTGACACCCGATACGTAATTCCAATGTAAAAACTTGTGGAGAAAGTGGAAATCGAGATTGTTGGAGTCTAGGACGCGGAGCGCAGCGGTAAAATTGCTAAACGAGAAATTGCCATTCTCTTTATCGAACAGAGCTACTCGCCCCACGGGTTGCTTCGGACCACCGCCGGACTTTTCAAGGATGATGTCACCATACTGGAGGCGGCGCTTTTCCAGCTTCCTCGCTTCTACATCGAGATATGCAATGTCTGAATCATCCAGCGTTCCCTCTTTGGTGAAATTCGTATTTCGGATAACACCGACATTCACGAAGGGAGGTTTTTCACCCTTCCAGAGCCCATTGGAGAACTGACAGACTTCTTCTAGCTTTTTTATTTGCCATCCATTTTTCATAGCAGCGCCTTAATGCTTTCCAGCACTTTTGCGCTCTCGGCATCCAGCGCAGCGATTTCCTCCATGATGGCCTGCGGACTGCGGTGGGCGATCTCCTCGCCGCCGTTGGGGTTCTTGACGGAGAGATCAAATGTTTTCTGGTCAATGCTCTTGGCTGCCACGCTCCAGCTTTTGGGCGAGTCAGCAAAAGTCTTTTGCAGCTTCACGAACTCAGCTAGATCCTCATCATTGAGCGGGTTGGTTTTGCCCAGACTGCGGCCTGGGTCAAGCTGGTAGTACCAGATTTTGCGCGTAGGCGCGCCCTTCTCAAAGAACAGCACTACGGTCTTTACGCCCGCCCCCTGGAACGTGCCGCTAGGACAATCGAGCACCGTGTGCAGGTTGCAGCTTTCCAGCAGCAACTTGCGCAGGCTCACCGAGGCATTATCGGTGTTCGATAGAAACGTATTCTTGATGACCATGCCGCCGCGTCCGCCCGCCTTGAGCATCCGGATGAAGTGCTGGAGAAACAGGTAGGCCGTCTCGCCGGTGCGGATGGGAAAGTTTTCCTGCACCTCCTTGCGCTCGCTGCCGCCGAATGGCGGATTGGCCATGACCACCTCAACCCGGTCTTTTTCCTGAATGTCGGCCAGGTTTTCCGTGAGCGTGTTGGTGTGGATGATGTTGGGCGCCTCGATGCCATGCAGGATCATGTTCATGATGGCGATGACATAGGCGAGAGACTTCTTTTCCTTGCCGTAGAAAGTGCGCTTCTGAAGGGTCGCAACATCCCTGGTGGTCAGGCCCGGCTTGGATTTCATGTAGACGAACGACTCGCACAGGAACCCGGCGGAACCGACTGCGCCGTCATAAATGCGCTCGCCGATGCAGGGCTTCACTACCTGGACAATGGCGCGGATGAGCGGGCGCGGCGTGTAATACTCGCCGCCGTTGCGCCCGGCATTGCCCATGTTCCTGATCTTGGCCTCATACAGATGGGAAAGCTCGTCCTTCTCTTTCTGCGAGCGGAAGCGCAACTCGTCAATGTGGTCGATGATCTCGCGCAGGTTGTAGCCGCTGTTGACCTTGTTCTTGATCTCGCCGAATATCTCCCCAATCTTGTACTCGATGGTGTTAGGGCCGGTGGCCTTCTGCTTGAAGCCGTGCAGGTAGGGGAAGAGCTTGCCGCTGACAAAGTCGCGGAGGTCGTCGCCGGTCAGCGCCCTGTTGTGGTCGAGTTTGCCATCTTTGCCCTTGGGCGCAGCCCAGCTTTCCCAGCGGTAAGGTTTGTCAAGAATATGGCTGTATTTTCTGCCTTCCAGCGCGGCCTCAGTGGCCTTGTCTTGCTCAAGATCGTCGAGATATTTCAGGAATAATAGCCACGAGGTTTGCTCGGTGTAATCGAGTTCCGTGGTGCAGCCAGCTTCCTTGCGAAGGACATCATCAATATTTTTGAAAGCTTGTTCAAACATAGTTGGTTTGGAGTATTAAGGGGGTTGCATCAATATTACCATTGCTGTGCAAACTACCTGAATAGCTCGACTCGTACTTTGTGGCCTGGGGCTGAAGCAAGCCGGGTATCTCTGGTGACCAGAACAGCAGCAAGAGTTTCAGCCAGCACGACGTAGGCTGCATCATAGGCGGAAAGATTGGGACGGCGCCGCCAGATTTCAGGCAGCAACAGTGCATGAGGATACCGTGTAATGCGAAGATTTAGCAGATCGCTTATGGCCGCGTCCGCCCGGCGGGCTGAAATGGTTCCCTCCCGCACCAGACGCCGCAGCACCTGGGCGACTTCAAGATCGAGAAGATGGGGGGCATGTAAGGACTCGCGGTGGGCATAGATTCGTTTCTCGATGCGCTGTCCTGCAGATGTCTGGAGCAGCCAATCGATGGCAGCGGATGCGTCCAGGACGATCACCGCGCTTCTCGTTCTTCTCGCACCATCCGCGCAGTCTCGAGCTCAGCCGAAACCGGCTGGCGCTTATGCAGGCGCTCCCGCAACTCAGCCAGCGTAGGGCGCTCTGCGATTTCCTTGATCTCGGCCAATAAATAATCTGAAAGCGACATGCCAGTCAGGGCAGCGCGGGTTTTGAGGATGCGATGCAAAGCATCAGGCACGTTTCGGATCTGAATCATCCGGGACATGCCTCAAGCATAGTTGATGTTTAGCACATGTCAACGCGGCGGATTTTTTGGGAGAGAAGTACTTGGCACTTAGTACTTAGTATTTAGTATTTACAACTCATCTCATAAATGCTGTAGCTGCGTTGCGACCAGGGCTAAAGCCCTGTTTCATCACGGACTGTAACGCGGGCCTGAAGGCCCGCTCTTTCACCGATTGCGCTAAAGCGCATTTGTTTGATGGCTTTTAAACAACCAAAATCTATCCACGAGGAAGCTGGAAAGCAATCTGTTTGCGGGTGATCCAGCAATTTCGGGGAGGCAAATAACTGAAATACAACGGCTTAGACTCGCTTCAGCGAGTCAACCTTTTCCTTCGTGGGCTGCTCTTACTTATGAATACCCTTTTTAGGAGATGAGGTGAACTATGCGTAAAAGCCTTGGCATTCTTTTGTTGACACTCTGTATGGGAAGCCTTGGCTGGGGGCAGACAGCCAAGACTGACCAGCAGGACGACTCTGCAAATGGCAAAGTATCTGAACTTCAACGAGCCACTGAAACGGTGGAACACATGAGCGCGATCTCGCCTGACAAAGGCGTTCCGCAGGAAGTGCTGCAAGGCGCGAAGTGTGTGGCAGTGATTCCGAAGCTGCTCAAGGGAGCGTTCGTGATCGGTGGAGAACATGGGACCGGAGTTGCCACCTGCCGCAGCGGCGCAACCTGGAGCGCTCCTGCTCCATTTTCAGTATCAGGCATCAGTTGGGGACCGCAGATCGGCGGAAAGAGCACCGATCTGGTGATGTTCATCATGAACGACGAGGGCATGAATAAACTACTCTCCGGGCACTTCAAGGTGGGAGCTGACGTTTCCGCGGTTGCAGGTCCGGTAGGACGGCAAGCCTCAGCGGAAGCCGGCTGGAAGGCAGGCATCCTGACCTATTCGGGCAGCAAAGGCGCGTTCATTGGCGCATCGTTGAATGGCGCTGAATTGCATCAGGATCAAAAAGCAACGCGGGAATGGTACAACAGCGATATTTCATTCAAGGACATTCTGACCGGACAGGCAAGAATTCCAAATGCCCAGGCGCGGGCCTTTGTGGACGCCGTTCAGAATGCAAAACAGAGCGCGCAAATGAGATAACTATCAAACCAAGCTGTGCAGAGAGAGGCTTTGATTGTGCTTCTTTCTGCACAAAGCTTCAAGAAAGTATTTAGTACTTGGTATTTAGTACTTAGCAAAAGCAAAATCAAAACACAGCGTCAGCGGGGAGTCACGAAAGCCGTGTGGTGGCGCAGCTATTGCCGGATGCGAACGAAAGAATGGTGCTGCTGGTCCGGGGGGTCATGGAGTTTATCCGGGCTGGGGTTCATCTTTGCGATGGCTTCAGGAGGGGCAGAGAAGACCCATAGCCAGATCAGGGTGGTAAGCATGAAAGCCATAGGAGGCCCGTAAGTGTAAAACAACCTATAGCCGCTGCCATACTTAAGCCAGAGCAGGTCGCCGCATATATTGACGATGGAGTTGAAGGCATACCCGGTCAGAATGCCGAACTCATAGCGCAGCCATCGCGCTGGAAAAAGCAGGCGCAGGACAAGCAATAGGAAGAGCAGAGCGGCCTGAAAGGCATGAACACCAATATCAAACCCGTTGATCATCGCGATAAGTTGCCGGATTTGGCTGTGTCCGTTCCAGACCTGAACACCCTCATAGAAGGAGAAGCCGAGAATCAAGACCACGGTAACCGGGAGCAGGAAGCGCATCCAGCGGAAAAGGCGATACTCGACTGCAAAGACGCGGTGAAAGACCTGGCGTATGACCAGCAGCGCAAGAGTGGCAAAGATTACTTCCGCCGACCAGTAGGCGACGAAATATGCGAGTTGATCCCGGCTGGCTATGATGCGCACGATAGCAGCAAGGATGGAGAAGGCGAGATAAGCAACAAACAATGAAAATTTACGGTGCTGCTTTCTGCGGATGAGCAGCGCGATCAGCACCAGCAGCAGGGCCAGCCCAGGCCAACGCAATAATAGGTTGAGGTAGTTCATCGTTTGCGAGTAGCCAGCATAAACCAGCCACCCGCAAACGACAAATAGTTGTTTATAAGTCATCTCATAGACCCTTTTAGCGCCATAGGTGGAAGAGTGGTTACACACCTTGCAGACCAACGGGTTTGCCCTGATGGTATGTATGAGATGGGTTGCAGTTGATTTAGTTATTGCGGGCAGATGCTTCCCGTGGGACATGGGGGCTTGGGGCACCCGCCATCGAACAGGCTGGCGTTTAAAGATTGTGCGCCAACCACCAACAGCAGCAGCAGCGCGGCCGACAGAATACGGAGTGGGGTTTTCATATTCTCTCCTTGCATTGGGGATACGCCGTCATGTGCACGGCTGAAAGCAAGGATATGCGGCATTCAGGAATGCAGGATAAATTCGCTCCACGTTTCGGATTCTGCAAATCGTTAGCAAACGATATAGGTATTCACCGCAAAAGGCGCGAAGGACGCAAAAAGGAGCAAAGCCTTTTCAACACAGAGGAACAGGGGCATCGAAGGGTATGGCAGGTTATGCGTGAAATCTTGCCACAACGGCGTGTTCGGCCTTAGAGCTGCGACAGCCGTTTTTCTTCCTGGCCATGATTCCCGAAATTGTGACAAACCGGTTTGGCCTCACAACCAAAAAATCTTTTACCGCAGAGGACGCAGAGGACGCAGAGGAAGCAAAAGAAGCAAAGTGGCAAAAGTAAGTTTATGTGTATTGAGCAATTACTTACTTCTTTTGTTTTGGGGGTTTGCCTTCGCGCTCCAGGAGGATGCGGGCGGTCCCCAGTTCTTTGCGGCGGGATTTATCCAAAGTCGGGAATGATGGCCGCAACTCCTTCAAGGTTTCGATAACGGCACTGCCAACAATGGCCTGGGTGGCCCATTTATGGTCCGCCGGGACTATGTACCAGGGAGCGTGGGGCGTAGTTGTGTGCGCGATCATGTCTTCATAGGCGTCCATGTAGTCGTCCCAGCATTGGCGCTCATGCACATCGGCCTCTGAAAATTTCCAGTTCTTCTCCGGCTCTTCGATCCTCTTGAGGAATCTGCGCTTCTGTTCTTCTTTGGAAACATGCAGGAAGAACTTGCGGATGACAACACCGTTGTGAGTCAGGTAGCGTTCGAAGTTGCAGATATCTTCGAAGCGGCACTTCCAGATTTTCTTGTCCACCAACTCCGAAGGAAGATGCTGTTTGGCCAGCAACTCTTTATGTACGCGCACCACCAGCACTTCTTCATAGTAGGAGCGATTGAAGATGCCGATGCGTCCGCGCTCGGGAAGACGCACGGCAGCGCGCCAGAGAAAATCATGGTCCAACTCTTCTGTAGATGGCTGCTTGAAGCTATGAACCTGGCAGCCCTGCGGGTTCACTCCGGACATTACATGCTTGATCAGGCTGTCTTTGCCGGCGGCGTCCATGGCCTGAAAGACCAGGAGCAGGGCCCACCGGTCCTGGGCATAGAGCTTTTCCTGCAGGTCGGCCAGTTCGGCGAGATGGTTCTGGAGAATCTCTGCAGCTTCTTCTTTGGATTTGATTTTGCCGGTATCGGCAGAGTCGAAATCCTTCAGACGAAAGGATTTGCCATGGTCGACTTTGAAGGCATCAGCTAACTTGGACATTTGCGTATTGTAAACATAAAACCTTTTCACCGCAGAGGGCGCAGAGAACGCAGAGGGATTTAGGGATTCAGTCCTCAAATTCGAAGCTCAAAACGAGAACGCCGCAGAGACATTGGTAAATCGCAATTACCTATTCTTCCTCTGCGTTCTCTGCGTCCTCTGCCCTGAAAATCCCTATGCCGCCATGGGTGTCGTGAGTACCTTCAGACCGAGTTCCTCTAAGCGCTTCGTATGAAAACGTATCAGATGCTGGGAGCGGATTTGATCCAAGAATTTTGCACCCAAGTCCACGTAGTCTCTATTTTCCTTGAGCATGTGG
>QHVI01000111.1 GCA_003223515.1 Candidatus Angelobacter sp. Gp1-AA117 | reverse complement strand
ATCAACAATTCGCGAAAGTCATGCAGCGCGGCATTCCCGTTGCGCGGATCCTCCAGCCCTTCCCAACAAGAACCAAACTGCTCCAGCGTTTCTTTGCTCGGCATGAAATCCCTCCTACGAGAAACTTCATGCCTGCCAGATCCATATGTAAGTGGCAATCGTGGTTCAGCCCAATTTCAAATGCGATTGCCCTGGGGCATGACCAGAGAAATTTAGTAAATGAGTCATTTGGTAATTGGGTAAATGGGTAAATGAAGGCCGGCAGCACATCTTCAAATTACCCGTTTACCAATTTATCCAATTCCCAATGCGGTAGATCTCCAGCTTAGTGATTGTGCCCATCGTGATGGTGCTCGCCGGCGGCTGCGGACTTTTCCTGCTGGCGTTCGACTGACCAGATCTCGTCGGGAGTTTTCTCCCAGGGATACATGTGCACCATCCAGCCGAAGACATGCGGCATGAAGGTTCCACCGGCGGCTTCGCACTCTTCTTTGGTTGAGATGGAACCGCGCAGCCCGAACTTCGAATTGGGGCTGATCATGGGGATTTCCTGTCCTTTGGGGGCCTTGCACATATTCACATGCTGGTGCCACTGGGCCATGCTGAGCGGAATGCGTTCATTGAGCTGGGCTTCAGTGAAACGCACCGGGGCGGTGTACATGGCGCCGATCAGCTTATAGCTGTCATCGGTCTTTTCGTAGAGCAACGAAGTTGGCTTGGTGGCATCGAAGCGGAATGCCTCACCCACGGCATAGTTGTAATTGGTGAAGTGATACATCTTCTGCGGGATGTTGGGGAGGAAGATCTTGTATCCATCGGCAAGGGCCGTTTTATAGTCTTTGTACCTTTCGAGCGCCGGACGGGCCTGCTCGACTACCTTCTGCGCTTTTTCCTGGTCACCGGGCTGTGGATCGCGCAGGGCGCTCATGTACATGTGCGGCCCCATCTCGTGATGATGACCGTGGGACATGCTCTCGGTGGTGGCGCTCAAGTCCTCGTCAGAACTCTGGGCCTGATGATGTTGATGGTCCTGGGCCAGGAGCCACACGCCAAGCAGCAGACAGAAAGCTACAAAGATAATCTTCTTATTCATACGCACTCCAGTTTCCCCCTCGACTGTAACAAACACGTTAAGAATCAAAAAGTTACTTTGGGCAATGTGAGTCCCAAAAACTTCAGGCTGGGAAGCGGGTTTGCTCTACCAAGACCTAAATTGGAGGAGCCCTCAATCATGAGACGTATTTTATCCACAGTTATTACAGCATCCATGCTTCTACCGCTGGCAGGAATGGCTCAGGAGCAGCAGGCCCAGCCGCAGGCCCAGCAGAACCAGCAGGCCCCCGCCGGACAGGCACATCATCGGATGCATAAACGACATCAGCGCCGCATGGCCATGATGGCGCAGAAACTCAACCTGACTGACCAGCAGAAGCAACAGATGCAGCAGTTGCGGCAGCAGAACAAAGAACAGGCCAAGACCATCCGCAATGACAGCTCACTGAGCGATGCCGACAAGAAGGCCAAATTGAAAGCACTGCACCAGCAGAGCCATGAACAGATGATGGGCCTGCTGACTCCTGAACAGAAGCAACAGTTCGAGCAGATGAAGCAGGAGCATCAGAAGAACAAGTCGAACTAAGCCTTTACCGCAGAGGACGCAGAGAGCGCAGAGAGGTTCTTTGCGATCTCCGCGTTCTCTGCATTGTTATTCACCCAATCTTTTGCTTTTACGAAAAATCTCTCCCCCGCAGCCGGGGCACCTCCACCCCAACACGCGCAACACCGGCGCGTGTCGGGGGCCCGGGGCTGCGCTCCATAAAGATTTTGGTGTAATGGAAGCTATTTCGCGGCTTCGGGCAGGCTGGCTACAAACTGCTTGAAGGCCTCATCATTGCGCAAGCGGTCAAAGGCGGCATCATCCAGCGACTTGCGACTGGTGAGCCCTTTCTGTCTGGCCTTCTTCAATTCATCCAGGGTTTTCTTATTTTCGCCCAGTTGCGCATAGGCGGTAGCCAGCAGGTAGCTGGCCCAGGCGCTGTCGGGAAGAATGATTTCGCCGAGTTGAAACATCTGCCGGGCGCAAAGATATTCTTTGGCCAGCATCTCCTTCTGGCCGGTTTCTACGGCCAAAGAGAATGCTGAAGCCAGGGCCCGCGAAATAGCCTGCTTGCGGTCAACATTGGAAGTTTCCCGCTGATCCCGGTAAGAACTGCTTACCAGGGGGTCAAGCTGGCCAGCATAGGCGGGGCTGTTCTCCGGTTCCTGATAAAGCTTTCATTGCGCCAGGGCTTTGAGAAAGTCGTAATAGAAATCCACGCCATCGTAGAAGTCTTTCACGCCGATGCGTTCGTCTTTACCGTGAGCCCGGTCGTCGTCTATATCGGTAAAGACTCCCGGAACACCATAGGCAGGAATGCCGCCGATGCGGAGGTATTTGCCGTCGCTGGCGCCGTTATCCATGACCGGCACGATGGGAATGTTGCCGTAGAGCTTCGCGCTCAGATCTTCCAGCACGCGCACGATGGACGGGTTGATTGCCGAAGCAGGCGCAGGTATCGCCTCGCCGACGATGCTCACAGAAATCCGGTCATCAGCCAGAACGCGGGTCAACGTGCTTTTCACGTTGTCGAGCGAATCCTGCGGGAGCATGCGGCAGTTGACGATGGCCGCGGCGGTCTGCGGCAGGGCATTGTTGGCGTGGCCACCTTCGAGACGTGTGGCTACACAGGTGGTGTGCAACTGCGCATTGTAAAAAGGTGAGGAAGCGGAGAGACGCCGCGCCGCAGCTTCTGCTCCGGCCTGATCAGATCCGATGACAGCGCGAAAGTCTGCGGCGGTCGCGGGTGGCTCCAGAGCGGCAGAGCGTTCGAAAAAGCTGCGCGTGGTTTCATTCAGGCTCAGGGGAAATTCGAAGGCCTCCAGACGGGTGAGTCCCTGCGCAAGATGGTAGATGGCATTGTCGCCTTTGACAGGACGCGAACTGTGGCCGCCCTTGCTCTTTACTTCCAGACGAAAATCAACGTAGTTCTTCTCGCTGGTTTGCAGGCCGAGAAGCAGCCGCTTGCCGCTCTTGGTTTCAAAGTTGCCGGCATCAGTGTTGATGCAAAATTCAGCATTGATCAGGTCGCGACGGTTCTTGAGCAGCCACTGGACGCCATTCGACTGACCGCCTTCTTCGTCTGCAGTGAGCGCCAGGATCAGGTCGCGGGCAGGCACCCAGCCTTCTTTCTTGAGACGCAGAAAATTTGCGACGAGAACGGTGTCCCCCTGCTTGATGTCAGAGGTACCACGGCCATAGAAGAAGCCATTTACCTCGTTGAGCTTGAATGGGTCCATCGACCAGTCCTGACGCAGAGCTTCGACTACATCAAGGTGGGCGAGAAAAAGAATGGGTTTGCCATGTCCGCGTCCGTGCAGCCGCACCACCAGGTTCTTCTTATTGGGCAAGGGGCCAATCACCTGCACGTCCTGGGCAGGAAAACCAGCAGCCCGGAAACGCGCTGCCATGGCCTCGGCCGCTGTGGTCACGTTTCCGGCAGGAGTATCGGTGGTATTGATCTCGATGAGTTGCTGAAAGATGTCGCGCGCCAGTCGATGCTCAGGAGTAAGGGCGGTTTGCTGGGCGGAGGCGCCAGCCAGCAGCGAGAATACAGCAAAGATAGTTTGAAGTTTATTCATTGCGATGAATTATAAAATCCCCGGTCCGATTGATCATTTATTTTTTGCCGCTGATAAACGCTGATGACGCTGATTCTTTCTATTTTATTCTTGCTTGCGCTTTGCGGCGGTCTCGACGTTTGCGAGGAGATGGTCGAGGGCGGCGCGGTCGAAGAGGCGGCCATGGGCGATTACGGCAGTGATTTTGCTGGTGTTGCGGATGTTGTTGAGTGGGTTGGCGCCCAGCAACACCAGGTCAGCGATTTTTCCTGCTTCTATCGATCCCATGGTGGCTTCGCGGCCCAGGAACTTCGCGGGGTTGCTGGTGGCCGTCTGTAGTGATTCCATAGGCGTAAAACCGGCTTCGACAAAATTGGCAAGCTCATCATGCAGGCTGAAACCCGGCATGATGTAAACGCCGGGAGCAGCATCGGTTCCCGCCATGAAAGGCACGCCTGCACGATGCATGGAGCCGACCATTTGCAGATTGCGGGTGAAGTACTCCTGGCGCAGTGCCAGCGGATCTTTTAAAAGGTCAGGCATCATCTGATCGGTGAAGCGTTTCCACGTTACTTCGCGCCAATAGGCTGGAACGTACTTGTCGAGTGGATCATGTTTCAGATCACGCTGGTCCAGAAACGTTCCACCACGCTGCCAAGCCAGCGTAGGCACCTGCCATGTCTGGTTTTGCGCAAGCAGTTTTATGAGTGAGTCGCATCCTGGCTGGTCCTGGGTGGTCAGCAGCAGCTTCAGGTTGCCCTGGCCCTGAATGAACTTGTCTTCTTCGGTGGAGCAGCCTTCGAAGATGCCCATGAGATGTTCGATACTCTTCTGTCCTGCCTCCACGACTTCTTTAATGCGCACCTTATCCGGCACATGGCCCACGATAGGCAAGCCTTGCTTGTGAGCTTCTGCGGCAGCGGCCAGGTAGGCATCATGCGAGATGACCGACTGTACCTTGATGAAGTCAACGCCCTGTTTCTTGAGTTGATCTACGGCGGCGACGGCGCTGGCAGGAGTAGTGACCGGGACGGAACTCGGGAAGCGCAGTTTGCCATCGGGCAGGTACCCATCGAGCATGGGACCGGAGATCACCATCGATGGACCGACGATCTGGCCATGCACGATCTGGCTGCGCCATTTCGAGAGCACCGGGAGGTCCCCGCCCATGTCACGCACGCCGGTGACGCCATTGGCGATAAAGAGCGGCAGAATGATGTCACGTCCGCCGGGAAACCAGTCGCCGAAGGCCGAATGCACATGCATATCCCAGAGCCCCGGAATGAGATATTGACCGGTGGCATCAATAACGCGGGCATTCTTCGGCGCATGAAAAGTTGCCGAATCGGAAACAGAAATGATGTGATCTCCGCTGATGACAACTGCTTGATCCTTGCGAACCGACGATGTGCCGGGATCGATGACAATAGCGTGGGCAATCACAATCGTGGCTGCCGGTTTAGGTTGCGCAGTGCTGGCCGGAAGGAACAGGGAGAATGCGATCAGTGCAAAGAGCAATCTGGAGATAGGCATGGTTCAAGAGATTACTACTCATCCCGGTTGAACCGCAAAGGACGCGAAGGGCGCAAAGATAGCGAAGCCATAATCAAAAACCTTACCGCAGATGACACTGATGAAACT
Organism: Candidatus Angelobacter sp. Gp1-AA117; assembly: GCA_003223515.1. Lineage (GTDB taxonomy): Bacteria > Acidobacteriota > Terriglobia > Terriglobales > Acidobacteriaceae > Angelobacter. The sequence goes on along the minus strand of QHVI01000111.1, from coordinate 17,053 downwards.
GATTAACACTGATCGATTTTCGATGAGGGAAGCAACACGCGCGTTTGTAGGCCTATATCCCTATTCAAAAAATATTTTCCAAAAATCCTCAGGGATTCACCGCATTCCTGCGTCTAACTTTATTTAGGGGAGAGTGCGCAATTAATTTGACACTGTGGCGTGTTCTCGCCGTGAAGATGTAGAATCGCCGCTCTATCTTTCTAACCAGGACACCGTCTCAACTACGGCCTATTCCATTGTCTGCCGCAAGGAGGGCCAATGGCCGGATTGTTATCAGACCACGAACTGCAGGAGACGTTCGGGGATCTGGGGTTTGTTACCTGCTCGCCTAACGTGATCTCTGTCCTGCGCCGGGCGCGCAAGGCCGCTGAGGTCAGCGATATCACAGTCCTGCTGGAGGGCGAGACCGGCACTGGAAAACAGGTGCTGGCCGATGCCATCCATAAGCTCGACCAGAAACGCAACTCCGCTTCCTTTATTACCGTTCATTGCAGCACCATCAGCGAGGCCCTGGCTGAAAGCGAGCTGTTTGGGCACCAGCGTGGAGCGTTTTCAGGCGCGGTCACCGAGCGCAAGGGACTCTTCCAGGCGGCCAATCACGGAACGCTCTTACTCGATGATATTAATGATCTGCCATCCCACCTCCAACCCAAGTTGCTCGATGTAATCCAGCGAGGCACGGTGCGCCCGGTCGGCTCAGACCGTGAAATGCGCGTGGACGTGCGGATCATTGCGGCGTGCAACCAGCCGCTGGAGCCACTGGTGCGCGAAGGCCGCTTTCGCGCAGACCTCTACCACAGATTGAATGTTGTGAAGCTGTCGCTGCCTCCATTGCGGGAGCGGGGCGCAGATCTCGCGGGCCTCATTCTGGCCTTCGCTCAACGTCACCAAAGCCTCTACGGGCCTATTCATGAAGTTGAGAGCCAATTGGTGAGCCTGCTGGAATCAAGGCCACTGATGGGCAACGTGCGCGAACTGGAGAATGCGGTGCAACGAATGCTGTTCGTGAAAACCGAAGGCGCCTCGCTCGGGGTTGCCGACTGGATGATGCAGTCGGGAACGGAAAGCAATGCTGCTGTACCCGATCTTTTCGCGGAGGCGGCCAGCGCCATGTGGAAGGCCATCTCGCAGCGCGGCATTCCGTATGAGACGGCTTTCCAGGAAATCGAGAAGCGGGTGCTCAAGGCTGCCATCGACATGGAGGGTTCTACAAGGCGAGAGATCGCCCAGCGGCTGCACACCAGCGAGCGGACTCTTTATAACAAGATACGAAGTCATGGGTTGGGACACACCGGCTAGCAAACATAACCCCAGCAGAGCCTTCTCCAGATTGCCAAAACTGCCACAATTGCAATTGCCATAAATGAAACCCTCTCGACCAAAGGCTGCAGGGCGGACTGTCAGAAGCTGCAGTCGCAGTCTGACTGCGACTGGCAGCGCTGAATGCTTGCGCTGCTCAAATGCAGTCGTAACTGTTGTCGCTGCAAGATTTAACCATCCTCGATCTGCTTAGAAGATTGTTCTCAATGCCTGCAATAGTGATGGCCTTCGGCGTGCACTTGTAATCAGAATCTCGATGGCGCTGAGCCAGGGAGGTGTTAGACGCGGGTGGGAGACAAGGTCCGGTTCTCCGTATCCGATGTATTTCTGCCTCAACCGGAAGGTGTGTTTATCGCCGCGCCGGATGAAACGGAGGTGGAAGGCACCATCGTGGATTTTTCCGACTCCGGCTCAAAGCCGCGGGCCTTTGCCGTGGTTGACGTTGTGAGAAGGCAGACAGTGATCGTTCCCGCAGAGAAGGTAACGCCCATCGATTCGCAAGGCGGCAATGATTCGTGAAAAATTTCAGATAGCTTGAACATCGTTTACCGGGGAAGCCAGGGCTAAAGCCCTGAATCATTTGGAGCGGACCACGCTCCCCGGACTAAACTCCGGGGCTTCCACCGGTGCAATCAGCAGAGCAAGAAAAGGAGATGACCGATGCCTGTAACCGTCAGCTTTCCCGGTGTTTACATTGAAGAGATACCGAGTGGAGTTCACACAATCACCGGTGTGGCGACCTCCATTGCAGCCTTTATCGGCTGGGCGCCGCAAGGACCCACAGACCGGGCGCGACTGGTCCTGAGCTTCGCGGACTTCACCCGCCAGTATGGAGGACTGGATACACGCAGCGTACTGGGGTACGCAGTCTCACAGTTTTTCACCAATGGGGGGCAGCAGGCCTACATTCTGCGGCTGGCCGGGAGCGGGACGGCAACTGCCGGCGCGACCCTGGGGTCGGGAGGCAACACCATTGCCATCAGTGCCCGCAATGCAGGCGACTGGGCCGACAACTACGCGGTTGCCATCAAGAACCAGACCGGCGGCACCAACCGGTTTCGCGTTCAGGTGCTCTATGTTCCGCCAGGTGCCACGACCGAGACGGTCGTCGAGTCATTTGAGAATCTCTCGATGACCGGTCCTGATCCGCAGGGCCGTTTTGTGAATGACGTGATCAACAACAGCGCTACCGGATCGAACTTCATTACAGCCACTGCATCAGGGAGCACGCCTCCAGCGGATACAACGCTGCCTTCGCCCAAGCTGACGGGCGGCAATGTAGGAACGGTTATTAATCCCGGCACAGGTGCGTTTGAAACCGCGCTCACCACCAATCTCAACCTGCTGGATCAGGTGGATCTATTCAACCTGCTCTGTGTTCCGGGAGAGTTCAACGCCACTATGCTCTCCACCCTGCAGCAATATTGTCACGACCGGCGCGCCTTTCTGATTGCCGATCCCGACCCCGGCATTACCAACTTCACCGCATTACAGACAGGCCCGGGGATCGCAGGCAATAACGCTGCGCTGTACTTCCCGTGGATACAGGCTCCTGATCCGATGAACCAGAACCGGACGCGCAATTTTCCGCCTTCCGGGTTCTTGGCCGGCATCTTCGCCCGAACGGATGCCAGCCGTGGGGTGTGGAAAGCTCCGGCAGGAACCGAGGCCACGCTGATCGGCGTGAATGGAGTAACGGTTCCCCTGAACGACAGGCAAAACGGCGTGCTGAACCCGGTAGCAGTGAATTGCATCCGCAATTTCCCGGTGTACGGCACAGTAGTGTGGGGAAGCCGGACGGTGCAGGGCAATGATGAGACCGGCTCCGAGTGGAAGTACGTCCCGGTACGGCGGCTTGCGTTGTTTCTGGAAGAAAGCCTCTACCGGGGAACGCAGTGGGTAGTGTTCGAGCCCAACGATGAACCATTGTGGGCGCAGATCCGGCTGAACGTAGGCGCGTTCATGCAGGACCTGTTCCGGCAGGGCGCCTTCCAGGGAACAACACCCAGTCAGGCGTATTTCGTGAAGTGCGACAAAGAAACCACAACTCCAACCGACCAGAATCGGGGAGTGGTGAACATCCTGGTGGGCTTTGCGCCATTGAAGCCTGCCGAGTTTGTCGTGATCCAGATCCAGCAGATGGCTGGACAGAGCGCAGCATAGCAAGGAGGCAGAGATGGCGCAGTTTAGTGTGAATCCACAGCGTTTTGATCCGTACAAGAACTTCAAATTCCGGGTGAAGTGGGATGGCCGCTATGTTGCCGGCGTCAGCAAGGTATCCATGCTGAAGCGGTCGACTGAAGTCGTGAAGCACCGGGAAGGCGGCGACCCGAGCACCAGCCGCAAGTCACCCGGCCGCACCGAATACGATGCCATCACGCTGGAGCGCGGAGTCACTCATGACACCGAGTTCGAAAAATGGGCCAACCGTGTGTGGAACTTCGGAGCGGGCTTGGGGGCGGAGACATCGCTCAAAAACTTCCGCAAAGACATCATCATCGAGTTCTACAACGAGGCCGGCCAGTTGGCGATTGCCTATAAGGTGTATCGCTGCTGGGTCTCGGAGTACCAGGCGCAGCCCGACCTGGATGCCAACGCGAACGCCGTCGCCATCCAGCACATCAAGCTGGAGAACGAAGGGTGGGAGCGCGATCTGAACGTTCAGGAGCCCACGGAGCCCAGCTTCACGGTTCCAGCGGTCTAGGTCATTGATCATGTCCTCGGTGTCGGCATCAGAGTTGATCTCGTGGTGGGAAGCAGGCGCGCGCCAGCATCCGGTGGAACGCGCTGTAACCCTGCTTTCCGCATGGTCGCGGGAGCCGCGGGAAAAGACTGCGAGTCTCAGCATTGGCAGGCGTGACCGGCAGCTTGGAGCTATCTATCAATCGCTGTTCGGGCCAGTGCTGAATGGATTTGCAGAATGTCTGAAGTGTGGGGAACGCCTGGAATACGAGATTGTGATCCCCGAACTTCATTCTGATGCCACAAGCGGTAATCAACAGGAAATCACATTATCGTCTGGAGAACTTTTTCTGCATCTGCGCCTGCCCAATAGCTTCGATTTGATCGCGGTGAGCGGCTGTCACGATGTTGATTCAGCTCAGAGGACACTCGGCCGGCGATGCGTTATCGATGCCCGCGTGGGGGAAAGCGCGATTGCGGTGGACGTGCTGGATGATTCCACATGGGAGGAGATTGCCGCACGGCTGGCAGAGTCAGATCCCGGGGCCGAAACATTGATTGATCTCACCTGTTCAGCGTGCGCCCACAACTGGCAGGTAATGCTCGACATTGAGCGTTTCCTGTGGGCGAAGATCAATGTCATGGCAAGGCGTCTGCTGCGCGAGGTTCACATTCTGGCCCAGACCTATCACTGGAGTGAGGCTGAAATTCTGGCCCTCACACCAACGAGGCGGCAACTTTACCTGGAGATGGTACAGGCATGAATAACTTCCTGAACCGCCTCGCCGCCCGCACTCTTGGAACAGCCCCGCTGGCCCAGCCAGTCGTGCCTGCCGTCTTTACTCCTGCTCCTGCGGATATGGGAGTACAAGCCCAAACCGATGTAACGCAATCGGCCCGGCCAGATACAGAACCCTCCGCAGCGCCGTCGCAGATAGCTGCGCCACAACATAGAAGCGCATCTCCGGCTGTTGTTGAGCCGGCACGCAAGATACAAACTGCAAGCGCCGATGTCCCACAAGCTACTCATGTGTTACCTGCCACTCCTGTGCCTGCACCTTCTGCACGCACCTTAGCTGCCGAGTCTGAGATTGCGCCACTGCGTGTTTCACCGCAGCCACAAGTTTCTTTTCCAGAACAGCCACAAGCGGAGGTTGTAAAAGAGACACGGAAAACAGTGATCGAAACTTCACAGCGGGTAATATCGCAGACAAGAACGATTGCGGTGGCCGCGCAGCAACGTTCCGATCCTTTCATTCCTATTACAACCATTGACTCTCCGGCCATGCCATCCACGCGGCCTAAGACATTTGCCAATTCAATACCGCAGCAACCGGTGATCAAGGTGACCATAGGACGGGTGGATGTACGCGCCGAATTTCCGCCGGCATCTTCTCCTGCACCGGCGGCACGCAGGCGATCCAGCGGCATGTCGCTGGAGGAATATGCACGGCAGCGCAGCGAGGGTAAGCGATGAGCAACCATCTGGCGATCGCTACAGTCACCGCTGCCCTGCAGGAGCTATTGCAGCCGGCAGTCAGCCAGGCAGTGGGAAGCGCCAAGGTCGGATTCAGCCGCCCTGACTCCAGCAATCAGCAAACGCCGCTGGTGAACGTCTATCTTTACCAAGTAACGCCGAACCCAGCCTACCGCAACGCCGATCTGCCAACCCGGCGCTCCGACGCATCACTGGCGCAACGGCCGCAGACCGCGCTCGATCTTCATTATCTCTTCACGTTTCACGGCAACGATGACCAACTCGAACCGCAGCGGCTGCTGGGAGCGGTGGCGAACACATTGAATTCGCAGCCATTGCTTTCCAAGCAGAACATCCAAAGCGCCATTACCCATAATGCATTTCTGGCAAAGTCCAATCTTGCTGACCAGTTTGAGCGAATCCGGTTTTCGCCGACTTCGCTGACCCTGGAAGAATTTTCCAAGCTGTGGTCCGTCTTCTTCCAGATTGAGTACAGCCTGTCTGCCGCATACCAGGCTTCAGTGGTGCTGATTGAGAGTGATGACGTGCCCCAGGAAGCCCCAATGGTGCAGACGCGCAACCTTTATATTGTGCCGTTCCGCTGGCCTTCCATTGACCGCGTGATTGCGCAGGCAGGCGCCGACCAGCCGATTGTGACCGGCGCCACTCTGCTCATTCAGGGCAGACAACTCAGCGGTGACAGCACGCTGGTCCTGATGCAAGGCACAGAACGGACCCCCACCGCCGTGCAGGATGCACAGATCACCATCCCTTTGCCTGCTGATGTTCGCGCGGGCGTGCAGGGGTTGCAGGTCGTCCAGAAGAAAAAAATGGGGACTCCGGAGGTGGATCATCGCAGCTTCGAATCGAACGTAGCCGCTTTCGTGCTTCGTCCAACCATCACCGGCGCATCTGCGGTGGCAGCGCCTAATCCGCCGGGCGGAATAAACGTGACGCTGAACATCTCGCCCAACATTGGCGTAGGCCAACGGGCCGTGCTGGTGCTCAACAATGCCAGCGTGACACCGGCAACTGCGTTTACATCGTTGCCCAAAGTTTCTGATGTAGATGCAGGGCAGGTCACCATCAACATTCGGGGAGTGCCGGCCACTTACGCAGTGCGCGTGCAGATCGACGGCGCTGAAAGCCTCCCCAGCACGGTGACGATCCCATGAACAGCAACTGGCATGAGGCCAACCAGCGCTACCTGATGCGGGCCATCGCCGAGGTGCGCTCGCATATCGAGCAATTCCTGATGCAAAGCGATGGGAAGGAAAGTGTGTCGGCGCCAGTCATGGAGCAGCCGCTGCCGGAAATGCCGGCGCCAGCGGCGCTGGAAATGCTCTGCCCGGCCTTCGAACTCTCGAGCTTCGAACGCAAAGTGCTGCTGATGTGCGCTGGAACAGAGATGGATTCACGATTTGCATCGCTGTTTGCCCAGGTTCGCAAGGAGTTGAGGCCGGCCCAGCCGACTTTCAGCCTGGCGCTGGCGGCCTTTGACGATGCTCACTGGAGCGCGCTCTCTCCCGGACGTCCGCTGCGCTACTGGAACCTGCTGGAGATCGGCTCTGGCGAGACGCTCACTACTTGTCCTCTGCGCATTCAGGAGCGCGTTCTTCACTACCTGGCGGGAGTGCAATGCCTGGATGAGCGTCTTCTTCCAATCATAAAGCCGGTTGCAGCGGAGCAGACCGCCGGTTCACACAGCAACATCGTTGAAGAGATCGCCGCCATCTGGTCACAAGCGCCTCACGGGCGATTGCCAATTGTGAGCCTCTGCGGAGACGAAATTGCCGCCAAAAAAGCCATTGCCGCACAGGCCGCGACTGCTGTGGGTGTGCAACTGCACTCCATCTCTTTGTGGAACCTGCCGCACGGCGGGGCTGAGTTGACCGCGCTGCTGCGGCTGTGGGAACGGGAGGCAGTGCTCAGTTCCAGCGCGCTGCTGCTGGAATGCGATGAAACCGACGGCGCAGATGCCTTTCCCCACAGCGCCATCGTCTACCTGATGGAGTCGATTCGAAGCCCGCTGATTATCTCCAGCCGCACGCCGCGTAAATCTCCCAATCGCGTCATGGTGACATTCGATGTGGGAAAGCCTACGACAAAAGAACAGGAGCAGATGTGGCACAACGCCCTGGAGGGTTCGTTCTCCAACCTCAATGGCCACGTTGAGCCGCTGATTTCACAGTTCTCGCTGAGCTCCTCCACCATCCGTTCCGTAGCTACGCAGGCAGTTAAGGGTTTTACCACCGGGGAGGAAGCGGAAGCTGCGCAGTTGTCCAGCCGTTTGTGGGATGCATGCCGCCTCCAGGCGCGGCCCCGTCTGGATGGGCTGGCTCAGCGAATCGAGGCTTCTGCAACGTGGGATGACCTGGTGCTGCACGAACGACAGAAGCAGATTCTGCGGGAGGTCGCGGTTCATGTACGGCAACGGGCCAAGGTGTATCAAAGCTGGGGATTTGCGACAAAAGGCATGCGCGGCCTGGGAATCAGCGCGCTCTTTGCCGGAGCAAGCGGCACGGGCAAGACCATGGCAGCCGAGGTGCTCGCAGACGAGTTGCGCCTCGATCTTTATCGCATCGACCTGAGCCAGGTGGTAAGCAAATATATTGGCGAGACCGAGAAGAATCTGCGCCGGGTGTTTGATGCAGCCGAAGAGGGCGCGGCCGTTCTGCTCTTCGACGAGGCCGACGCTCTGTTCGGCAAGCGCACCGAAGTAAAAGACAGCCACGATCGCTACGCAAATATTGAAGTCAGCTACCTGCTGCAACGTATGGAGGCCTATCGCGGTCTTGCCATTCTGACCACCAACCGTAAGTCGGCACTGGATCAGGCATTTCTGCGTCGCATCCGTTTTGCTGTGGAATTTCCGTTTCCGGAGGCGCCGGAGCGCGCCGAGATATGGCGCCGCGTCTTTCCTGCTGCCACGCCTACCGAAGGTCTGCGCATCGACCGCCTGGCGCGACTCACGGCGGCAGGCGGAAACATTCGCAACATTGCACTGGGAGCGGCGTTTCTGGCTGCTGATGCCGGCGAGCCGGTCCGGATGGCGCATCTGCTTTCGGCAGCGCGCAGCGAATTCGCAAAGCTGGAAAAGCCGCTGACTGACGTGGAGATTGCCGGATGGGCATGAACGAGAGAGAGCACAAGCACGGCATGGGACCGGCGCCCAGTGTGGAGTTGCACATTGAAGAGTTGCTGCTGCGGGGATTCAGTCCGCGCGATCGCTTTGCCATCAGCGATGCGATTGAGCATGAGTTGACACGGCTGATCGGGAATGGCGGCATTGCCGGAATCAATGCGGGAATGGCGATTCAGCGGCTGGCTGGCGGCCGTTTCAAAGTGGCACAGGGAATGAGGCCGGGTGCGGTGGGACGACAGATCGCCCAGACACTTTACCGAGGGATCACACCAGCAAATCAGTCTTTACCGCAGAGGACGCAAAGGACGGAGAGGAAACAAAAGTAGTTGATGTGTATAGAAGATGGAGTGTTTTGACCCTGCAAGATTTTCGTGGATAACAAAAAGCTATTAGAACAGCAGCACGAATATGAACGAGCGCACACAGGTCATGGAAAAGCCGAAGCCGCCAAAAGCCGCAACTCCGCTTGCGTCTGGCACCACGCTCGTTCTGCAACGCAAGTGCGCGTGCGGAGGAACAACGGTGAGTTCCGGTGGTGCATGCGAAGAATGCAAGAAGAAAAAGTTGCAGCGCCGCGCTGCCTCTGTCGGTGGTCCGGCAACAGCTCCACCCATTGTTCATGCGGTCTTGAATTCGCCTGGGCGAGCTTTGGATCCATTTACTCGATCCTTTTTTGAATCCAGTTTCGGACATGATTTCAGCAAAGTCCGGGTGCATAGCGATGACAAGGCGGCAAAATCCGCTCAGGATGTGAATGCCCTTGCTTACACCGTTGGGCGCAACATTGTTTTCAATGCCGGCCAGTATTCACCGCGGCCATCCAGCGGCAAAAGCAAAGAGTTGCTGGCTCACGAGCTAAGCCACGTGGTGCAGCAATCGGGAACGAAAGATTCGCGCCTGCCGGGCTCCATTCCCATCGGAAGCCAGAATGATCCACTGGAAGCAGAAGCAGATCGCATGGCAGCAAGGGCCCTGAATGGCCAAGTGGATGCAGCAGCATCTCTCGGATCGGCAACAAGATCGGCAACAAGTATGTTGCAGCGCCAGGCAGCGACCCCTACGCCTGCCCCGACTACGGAGTTCACCGGTTGTGATCCGGCGTTGCAGGCCGATCTCAAAGCCCGGCATCCGGTGGCGCTGGCCAATGTGGACCGCGCAATTACGGCACTGGCCAATGGGTGGAAGGGTATGACCTCCACCAACCAATTTTTCTTTAAGGCATCCTTCGATCCTGCGGGAAGCGGCGATATTGACGAAAGTTTTGTCAAAGACGTTCGCGACAATTACAAGCTCATCAAGAGCTACATGTCATCTCTAACGTTTGATTGCGATCCGGGTTCCGGGAACATTTGTGGAACGCCGGCGAGCAAGTGCAAAGGCAATCTGATGTGGACCTGCTTCGGCAACGTTCATGTCTGTCCGGCGGCTTATAACAGCGGCAGCACCGATGACCGATTGGGAGCCATCATCCACGAATCAACCCACAATGCGCTGCACACCACTGATCGTGAATACTCAACCAGCAAAGATTTCAAGCGGCTGACACCACGCGGTGGGATCGGCTGGCAAATCCTGAGAAACATTCCCGTGCTCGGCTATTTGTTCCGGCTGATCCCGGCAAGCAACGACACCATATACAACCCGGACAGCTATTCCGGTTTCGCCATGCAGGTTTAGTTTGGAAAGACAGGCACTCAACCCGGCAAGACAGGCGGCGATCCCAGCATCTCTGGGCAGGTCGCAGACGCTCATGCTTCAGCGCAAGTGCGCCTGCGGTGGGGCGAAAAGCACTGTGGGGGAATGCGATGAGTGCAAAAAAAACAAATCGCTGCAACGTAAGCGCGGCGATGGAGCAGAGTCGCGCACTGCGCCTCCCATCGTCGATAAAGTTCTGCGTTCTGCCGGCCAGCCTCTGGATACAGGTGTGCGGGCCACGATGGAACCGCGCATGCATCACGATTTCGCGAACGTGCGTGTTCACGCAGACGAACAGGCGGCGCAGTCGGCGAACGCCGTGAATGCCCTGGCCTACACCGTGGGATCACAGGTGGTATTTGCCGCCGGACAGTATGCGCCGCAAACCGCCAGCGGCCGGGAACTGATTGCGCATGAGCTTGCCCATGTCATGCAGCAGGAAGGCCACGCAGGTTCCGGCATCCCTCCGGCATCGCAAATCCAGATTGGTCCTGTAAATGATGGCTGGGAAGCCGCGGCGGAGAATGTGGCCCGCAATGCATCTTCGGCAATTCTTCACCCGCAAGGCCGGGCCAGAACCAGTGCTCCGCGTCTGCAACGGAGTCCTGATAATGCGATTTCATCAGCACCACCAAAACAGGGAGGAGCACAGCCTGCCGCTGCATCCGCACCCGCTGCTCCTTCCAATCCAGCTCCGCTCAAAGATATCCAATATTCGTCCGACGACATAATGGGAACTTTTGATGCAGCGCTGGATCGAAGCAAATGCCTGCTCACCGTACAGAAGAAATTGAAATTCGATTTTCTCGATAACCCTCCGGCGAATGCCTGGGGTTCAGGCTACTCCCCGTGGCCAAAAGGAAAAGCGGAGGAATTCCAGCGCAACTTTATTCGCGCAGCGACTGAAGCGTGGAGTTTCAAGTACGTGCTGGCGCCGGATCAAACCTGCGCCGGGGAAACGTGCCCAACAGTCCAGGCTGCCGTGCAAATCCTGCCGGTGCAATCAGGAGAACAGACCACAGTGCATGTGGGCTATTTCACAGGTGATTTCCCCCCGCCGCAAATGGGGGTATCGCCCATGGGTGACTCGGCCCGTCTGCACAGCGAACAGTTAAAGCCGCGAACCGTGGATGGATCGACGCAGGTTCCCGCCGTGCATGAATTTGGCCACATGCTGGGCCTCTCTCACATGAAAACTGCGCGTTGCGGCAAGAACCCTAACGCAGAGGCCTGCTACGACGACAAAGACATCATGGGTAAAGGCTCGAATGTGAGTCTCGCCGACTACGCGCCCTTTGCGTTTGCCCTGGGCAAGTTCAATCAGTGCACCTGGCATGCGAAAGAGCCGTCCAGTTCGGGGCGCAGTTTTCTCGAGAGACTGGGGCGCGGCGCGCTGGGCCTGCTCATTGGCGGTGGCGGCGGGGCCTTGCTGGGGTTAGGAATTGCGGCGCTGATTCCGGGTGCTGGCCTGGTTGCGGGGGCGCTGATCGGAGCAGCCATCGGCGGAATCGCGGGCGCGGCTATAGGGGCAGCTACGTAGGAATAACTGAATGGATAGAGATTTTCCAAACCGTTGCGATTCAGGTTGCCGGGCATTTGCAACACAAGCTGTCAACCCTGTGCTTTTACAGCGCAAGTGCGCCTGTGGCCAAAGGAGCGCCGAAAAAGAGTGCCCGGAGTGCCAGAGCAAAAATAAGCCTGCCACTGCCGGAATAAACATGGCCGGCAATCCGCAGAATTACGGACACGATTTCAGCCGCGTCCACGTTCGCTCTGAAATGGAGCAAGGTTCTTCTCCATCGTTTGCCTCACAGAGAGGTATGCCACGACTTGAAAGCGCCTCTGAAGAAGTAAAGAAGAAGCAATTCTTCTGTCCGCCGGCAGGAGACAGCATTACTGCGATCAGTGCTGCAGCCGGAGGCGGTGGCACCCTGGGATTAACCAAGATCGACAGTGCCAGCCAGCTTTTGTGCTTCCCGAAGTTCAAGGTAGACGCGAAAGCCGGCCACTGCACTTTCGACCCAGTCGCCGTCAGTCTATCGATAACCTCGAAGTTCGCAAATCCCACGCCGGGATCGATCACCTCTGACAAACTCCCGGTGCCCTCATGCACGAATGATGTCCCTGTATTCTTCAAGCTAACGGCAGCAGACTCCACGCTGGCCCAAAAGGGTGAGCAGGAACACTGCGATGACTTGACGATATCGTTCAATCAGACGCTTCTACCCTGCTCCACTGAATTGAATAAATTCGCTGGCACCAAGATCCCCGGAAAATCAGAGGATGAGTGCTTTAAATCGCTGAAAGTGAAGCTCGGTTTCGATCCCGGCGACTGCACCCTGGAATTTGCAGACCTGACCAAGAAAGATGATGAGCGAGACAGTAAAGGATTTCATGATTTTGACCCTGTGCTCATTTCCAAGGATTGCACCAAAATCCTGAGCGGCGTCACGCCTTCGGCAACCAACAAAATTGGTGACCCATCCGTTGCTCCAGCCAAGTGGATACCCGCGTCCACGAAATGTCCGAAGGCCAAAGCTGCCGCTCCGTCATCGAGCACTTCACCTGCACCCGTTCCATCTCCAACCCCAGGCGGAAATAAACCGGCGCCTGCGCCCAAATCGCAAAAGAAAGAAGAGTAAACCGAGCCAAAAGATGAACGTGATTGAACAAATTCCGGCAAGAGACAACAAGAGAGTGGCGGCTGTGACTGGGTCCGTTCTGCGCCGTGCGTGCTCTTGTGGGAAAACGTCCGGTTCGGGCGGAGAGTGTGAAGAGTGCAAAAAAAAGAAACTGCAGCGTCGCGCCGTCTCTGCCCATGGTCCCGCCGTGGCTCCGCCCATTGTTCATGATGTGCTGGGCTCGCCCGGCCAGCCTCTCGATCACGCCACCCGTTCTTTCTTTGAGCCGCGCTTCGGACACAACTTCGGCAACGTGCGTGTACATACTGGTAGCCAAGCCGCAGCGTCTGCTGAAGCAGTCAATGCTCTGGCATATACCGTGGGCCAGAAAATCGTCTTCGGCGCAGGACAATACTGCCCCGGCACTGCGCAGGGCAAGAGATTGCTCGCACACGAGTTGGTCCACTCGGTGCAGCAGCGGAACCACCCCCACCCGCCGGGCTCTCAGTTGGAGGTTGGGCCTGTAGACGATGCTCACGAAATCGAAGCAGACCATGCTGCCAGCCAATCGCTGGGCATGAGTCCACTGTTTCGTCCGGCTCCGCATCTTCATGGTGCCGGTCGAATGTCGCCGCTGGTTCAAAGGCAGCCACTCAACTGTGATCTCGACCCTATAAAAGATGAGTGCAAGGGCGCCGCAGCGAAATGCCAGACAGTCAGTGATTATTGCGCCAAGGAGCTGCCCAATCCGGGAGACATAGACAAAAAGCTTGCTGCAATCAAAGCTTTGATCGACGGGTCTGACTTCGGTCCGAACGCAAAAAAGAATTTCCGGCACTTCCTGGATGGCTCAGGCACAGAGCTTGTCATGCCCAGCGCATTATTCGAAAACCACCCCAGCAGCAAGAACGCACTCTCTGATCAACGGGATAAATTTATCGAAGGGGCAAAGAAGAGACTTGCAGACGGCCGGCTTGTGAATGGAGGTACCGCTGAGATGCGTTGGACCGGGCATGCTGAAGGTTTCACTGCCAGTTCGCTGTCGGATCGCACCGACGATCTCGCCTATGCAGTCGGAGGTTATCAACTCTGCTCTAATGTTCGCGTAAAGGCCACCAAGCTGACCGGAACCAAATTCAAAATTGAATTCCTTGAATGGAAAAGTCAGGCATTCGATTGCTACAACTGGGACCCTGGCAAGGGGATCGCAATCCAGGGTCTCTCAGATAAAGACATGTGTTGCCTTGAGAACGCGAAAAAGGCGCAGCACTTCATGGATAGGACTGACGTGTGGGAAAACAAATTCGCAGACTCAAAGGCCACATTCGAAGTGGAGACTTCAGACGCAACTGACACGTCCGGGGCTTCTTCAGGTTCGTCAGGGTCAGGATCTGGATCTTCGAGTTCGTCGAAAAAAGAAAGCGGCCGGTAAGCACTCGCCGGATTGTAGCGGGCTGGACGTCGAATCGATTCGGCTGGAACGAAAAAAGTACTGGTTGTGTAATCCAAAGCAGTAGTCCAAGGAAGATGGAATTATGAGCACATTTCCCGGTTCGCCCCACCTGTTGAAAGGCGGCATCGTGCTGATCGATCCGGATAGCGGCGCGGTGCAGCGCATCATCACGCTGCAATACAACCCGGATACGCTGACGCGTTCGCTGCAGGTGCAGGGCGTGGATGCAACCAGCAGAGACCGTTCAGAAGCGCTGCGACTGAAAGGACCACCCATCGAGACGTTCAAACTCGAGGCCGAGATCGACGCTACCGATCAGCTCGAGTTCCCCGATCAGAACCCGACGGCGCCGCAACTGGGCATCTATCCGCAACTGGCTGCGCTGGAGATCATTGTGTATCCCACCAGCGCGCAACTGCTGAATGCCAACGCGCTGGCGCAGTCAGGAACGCTGGAGATTGCTCCCATGGAAGCTCCGCTTTCACTTTTTGTATGGAGCAAGAACCGCGTGGTGCCGGTGCGCATCACCGATTTCAGCATCACCGAGGAGGCCTTCGATACAGCGCTGAATCCAATCCGCGCCAAGGTCAGCCTGGGCATGCGCGTGCTCAGCGTCGACGATCTGGGTTTCGACAACAAAGGCGGAAACCTCTTCATGGTCTACCAGCAGCAGAAAGAGCAACTGGCGGCCAAGAGCAAGCCCGGAACACTCCGTGACCTGGGCATTGGAGGCATCTCATGAGCTCGCCCATGCAGGCCATTTTTCAGTTCACCGGGCTCAAGCCGAGCCTGTTTGCGCCGAACAGCCGCTACCAGGGAATTGAGACGGCAACGCTCACCACTCCAGATGGGCGCACCATCGCGTACGTCCGCCGCCGCTTCTGCCCGCAACCTGCCCAGCTTGCGCAACTCCAGGCGCACGTAGTGACTGAAGGTGAGCGGCTGGATGTGACTGCTGCGCGGTACTTCAACGATCCTGAACTTTTCTGGCGGATATGCGACGCCAACGGAGCCATGCGTCCTGAGGATCTCACCGCGATTTTAGGGCGGCTGCTGCGCATCTGCCTGCCGCAGGGAATTCCCGGAGGACCGAGTGCTCCTTAGCGGCATCAATTTGACGTTGATGATCGGGCCGGCGGTGCCGGTGCCTGTCCCTAAGGCCGTGCTGGATGCACTGACCGACGTGGAGGTAACCGCCAAGACTGACGGCCCGAGTGTCTTTCAACTCAAATTCAAGATCGATAAGAATTCGCCGCTGCACACCATCTTTCTGCTCGCCTCCGGTGCGCAAATTCCACTGATGCGCGTGGTGATCTACGTGACCATGAACGGCTCTCCGGAAGTTTTGATCGATGGCGTAATGACTGACAATCAGATCACCCCCGGTGGAAGCGGTGAGAGCCCGGTGCTGACCATTACCGGCGAAGATTTGACGCGGGTGATGGATTACATCGACTTCACCGGCATTCCTTATCCAGCCATGCCGCCGGAAGCGCGCGTACTGCTCATTCTGGCCAAGTACGCGGTGTTTGGCGTGATTCCCATGGTCATTCCCAGCATCATGCTCGATGTGCCCATTCCCATCGACCGCATACCCCTGCAGCAGGGCACAGACCTTGCTTACGTAAGCAAGCTGGCGGATGACGTGGGCTATGTCTTTTTCGTGATGCCCGGACCCGCGCCCGGCACTACCATCGCGTACTGGGGGCCTGATATCAAGGTTGGCGTTCCCCAACCCGCGCTGAATATTGACATGGACGCGCACACCAACGTGGAGTCGCTGAACTTCAGCTTCAACTCCGATGCCGGCACATTGCCCATCGTTTTCATTCAGGAACAATTCAGCAAAGCGCCGATTCCCATCCCAATCCCGGACATCACGCCCCTCAGCCCGCCTCTGGGGCTGATTCCTC
The DNA here is from genome assembly GCA_003223515.1 of Candidatus Angelobacter sp. Gp1-AA117. GTDB lineage: Bacteria > Acidobacteriota > Terriglobia > Terriglobales > Acidobacteriaceae > Angelobacter. The sequence goes on along the minus strand of QHVI01000111.1, from coordinate 747 downwards.
CGATTCCCAAACAGTTTCCCATTATCGAGGGCACCTCCAAGCTGACGCCGATTCAGGCAGTGCTGATCGGTCTGGCGAAGGCGGCGAAAAAAGCAGACGCCGTCACCGGCAGTGGATCGCTGGATGTGCTGCGCTACGGGCGGTTGCTCAAGTCCCGCGGTTTGGTTGGTGTACGCGGCGCAGGCATGGCCTTTGACGGCCTTTACTACGTCAAGAGCGTGACTCACAAGATCAAGCGTGGTGAGTACAAGCAGGGTTTCGCGCTGGCGCGCAATGGATTGGTTTCAACAGTTTCGAGGGTACCCGCATGAGCGAATCGAAAAAATTCTTTGGCAAATTTCGGGGCACGGTGGTCAACAACGTTGACCCTGAACAGCGCGGCCGCATTCAGGTCATGGTGCCGGATGTCTCCGGTTTTGCGCTAACCAGTTGGGCGTTGCCTGCATTCCCCTGGGGCGGCATGCAGATGGGCATGTTCAGCGTGCCCCTGGTGGGCGCCGGAGTGTGGGTGGAGTTTGAGCAGGGGAACATCGATTATCCCATCTGGGTGGGCGTCTATTTTGGTTCAGCCGCAGAGGTTCCCACCATGGCGCACCTGATTCCTCCCGCAGTGCCGGGAATGGTGATCCAGACCGTTTTGCAAAATACATTTTTGATCAGCGATGTTCCCGGTCCTACCGGCGGCATCATGCTGAAGAACACCACCGGCGCAATGATCCTGATCAATGAACTGGGTATCACCATTTC
>QHVI01000110.1:0-20000 GCA_003223515.1 Candidatus Angelobacter sp. Gp1-AA117 | reverse complement strand
ACATTGATTACAGCGTTGTCGCCGCTCCCTTTACCTTGCCGCACATCAATCATGCGCAGCAGAATACAGGAGCCGTTTCAAATTCGTTAAAGATCATTTTGAGGTTTATTCAACCCTTCAGGAATCGTTGTTCCCGAATGCTGCCCCGCAGGTCCAACCCTGAGGCTATTTGGTGGCTTAATTGTTAGATGGATCGAACAACCTGTTGGATTCAACTTTGTTCGATTTCTCTGCTGCTTTGGCTGGTGCAGCCGGTCAGGCCAACTCTTTCTTAATGCCTGACGTTCATTGCCACTTCGTTACGTCCTTGATTGTTATATCAAGCCCGCCTGAATCGTGCAAGTGCCCAGGAAGGGATTTGTTGAGGAAAAGCGGTGGAAATAGTACTTAATACAGCCCTTGGCCCCTGGCTTCTGGCCCTTAGTACCTGGCTATTGGCTCTCCCCCGACCCGCCGGCACTGAGATAAATGCCTGGGCCACCTCTTTATAATCCGCAATAATCCGCGCAGCCGGGGGCGGCGGTGCCACACGAGCCTGGTTAACAACTTGCTACGCTGATTACCTCAGTAATGCGTGCCTTTTCAGCCTTATTTCTTACACTTACAAAGCCGTTCCCCCAAACAAGGCGGTAGCAGAAGAGGCTTGAGATGCTCATTCCTATCAGGCACGAGAACATGACGGCGCGTCGCTGGCCGGTCATTACCCTGGCCTTAATCGTAATGAACATAGTCATCTTCGTGATGACGGATTCCGCTCTCAAAGAGGACGCCAGGCAACTGGGCGAGGTGCGCGCACATGTGATCATGCTGGCGGCCATGCACCCGGAACTGCAGATGCCGGAACAGGTGGAGCGCATGGTGAAGGATTTTCGCGAGCACAATCCTGACCTGTGGAAGATGGTGCAGAGCGAGAACCGCAGCATAGCTGACGCATGGGACGCCAGAATGCGGCTGACCAGTGATGAGTTCCGTCTTCAGGACGAGATGGATACGCTGGCAAAACAGTATTCTCAACTCGCCTCTTCCTCGCTGGTAGAGCACTATGCCTTCATTCCTGCGCATCCCGCAGCCATTTCTTATATCACTGCCAACTTCCTTCATGGCGGCTGGCTACACCTGATCGGCAACATGTGGTTTCTCTGGCTGGCCGGATTCGTTCTTGAAGATAACTGGGGACGCATTCTGTACACACTGATTTACTTCGTCGCTGGAGCAGCCGCACTGCAGATACATGCGTTCGTACATCCGGGCAGCACTACTGCGGTATTAGGCGCTTCCGGTGCAGTGGCGGCCCTGATGGGTGCATTCCTGGTGCGCTTTCCGAATATGAAGATCGAGATGCTGTGGCTGTTCGGCTTCTTCCGCACCTATCGATTCAAAGCGGCGGCTTACTGGCTTCTGCCTTTGTGGCTGCTGCTGGAGATCTTCTATGGAACGCTGTTCGGCCAGATCAGCGGTGTTGCCCACTGGGCGCATGTGGGCGGATTCGTTTTTGGAGTCATGGCTGCGCTGGTCCTGCGTTTTACCGGCCTGGAGCACAAGGCGAATGAAGCCATTGACGAGAAAGTCTCATGGAACCACGATCCGGCCATCATTCAGGCTACAGAACTGGTGGAGCAGAACCAGTTGGATCAGGCGCTGGAGGTGCTGAATAAATTCCTGGCAACCAACCCGAATTCCGTGGACGCAGCCACGCTGGTGCAGCAGATTCACTGGCGGAAAAGCGATATGCCTGCTTTTCATCAGGCCACGCTCAAGCTCTGCTCCCTTCACACGCGGGCCAAAGAGCCCGATCTGGCATGGCAATGCTATGAAGAATTTCGCAATACCGGAGGCGAAGACCTTCCCGCCTCTAACTGGTTTGATCTGTGCCGCGCTGCTGAACAGCAGGGCAGAAATGATGTGGCGCTGGAGGAATACCAGAAGCTGATTGCCGCCTATCCCGGCACGCGTGATGCTCTGATGGCCCAGGTAGCTGCAGGACGTATCTGTCTGGCGCAGTTGCAGCGCCCTGAGGAAGCCCTCAAGTTCTATGAGGCTGCGGATACGTCTACTGTTCCGCATCTCGACTGGGAGCAGACCATCGCTGCGGGCATCCGCAGCGCCAAAGCTGCTATGACAGGAGCACAGGCGGCAACGGCGCGGTAATCAAAGGCTTTAGCCGCAGAGGACGCAAAGGTAACAAAAGTAGTTGATGTGTATTGAATTTGGCAGTGTGTTGCTCCCTGTGTACCGCACCAGCCCTTGGCTGCGCGGGAGAATTCGTCGCAAGCAGAGAAGAATGCAAAGGACGCAACGGCAGGTTAATCCTATAATGTGCCTGTGCCTGACCTGCGGAAACTGTTCGCTCACGCTAATGAAGAAAAGTCCGGAGACCAGCTTGCCGGAATCGCCGCACAATCAGAGAAAGAGCGCGTTCGCGCCAAGATTGCCCTAGCTGATCTTCCACTCTCGGAAATTCTCGCCAATCCTCTGATCGATCCCGAGGAGGACGACGTAAGCCGCCTCATTCTGGAAACGCACGACCAGAAAACGTTTGCCGAAATCAAGAGCAAGACCGTTGGTGAGTTGCGCGAGCATATCCTGCGTGACGAAACCACCGAAGCAGACCTCAAGCGGCTGCACTGGGCCATTACGCCGGAGATGGCTGCGGCAATAGCCAAGATCATGAGCAACAAAGACCTGGTGCTGGCGGCGGCAAAGATCCGCGTTGTCACGCATTGCCGGAATACAATGGGCCAGCGCGGCGTATTGGGAATACGCCTGCAGCCCAACCATCCTGCGGACGATATCGGTGGAATTCTGCTTTCAACTCTTGATGGCCTGCTCTTTGGCTGTGGCGATGCCGTGATTGGAGTAAATCCTGCGACTGATTCGGTGGAAACGGTCAGCGCAATTCTGAAAGCTCTCGACCGGCTTATTACGGCCTACACCATTCCTACGCAGGCGTGCTGCCTCGCGCATATCTCCACGCAGCTTGCGGCACTGGAGCGCGGCGCGCCGGTTGATCTGCTCTTTCAATCCATTGCCGGAACAGAGGCCGCCAACCGCAGCTTCGGCGTGACCTTACCTATGTTGCGCGAAGGACGGGAGCGGGTGATGGAACACCATAGGAATCGGGGGATCGGTGGATCTGGTGATCGGGAGATCGGAAAAACAAAGAACATGACCGGATATGAATTAACCCAAGAGCCAGAAGCTAAGAGCCAACAGCCCAATTGCATGTACTTCGAAACCGGCCAGGGCAGTGCGCTCTCGGCGGAGGCGCATCATGGTGTTGACCAGCTCACGCTGGAAGCCCGTGCCTATGGCGTGGCACGCGCATTCGAACCTTTTCTCATCAACAGCGTGGTGGGATTCATCGGGCCGGAGTATCTCTACGACGAGCGCCAGATCATTCGCGCCGGACTGGAAGATCACTTCATGGGAAAACTGCTGGGTCTGCCCATGGGCTGCGACGTCTGTTATACCAATCATGCTGCCGCCGACCAGAACTCCGCCGACAATCTTCTTCTGCTGCTCACCGCCGCAGGATGCAACTACTTTATGGGCGTGCCCTGCGCTGATGATGTGATGCTGAATTACCAGTCCACCAGTTTCCATGATGCGCTGGCAGCACGCAAGCTATTCAACCTGAAGCCGGCGCCGGAGTTTCTGGAATGGCTGGAAGCGATGAGGATCTATCGTGATGGCTCGCCGGCACAACTCGATTCCGGCGCGCGCAAACAATTAGTGAGCGGGCTGGAAAAAGTTTTGTCGTCGTAAGGTTTGCGGCAGTTTTTCACCGCAAAGGACGCGAAGGGCGCAAAGGTAGCTACGGATTCACGACCTTGCTTCTTCGCTCCAGCAGCAGGGTGTCGCGCCAGCGGCCATCCATGCAGCCGATTTTCTCTCTTCGCCCGACTACGCGGAAGCCACAGCGTTGATGCAATTCGATGCTCGCGACATTCTCAGGAAAGATTCCGGCCTGAAGGGTCCAGATGCCCGCCTGCTCCGAGGCTCCAATCAATGCCTTCAGAAGTTTGAGACCAATACCCTTTCCGCGAGCATCTTCTGCCACGTAGACGCTGAGATCGCCCACGCCTGCGTAGACGCACCGGTCTGATACAGACGTCAAGGCAGCCCAGCCGAGCACCACACCGGCCGAGCGAGCCACCAGGCGGCATGATGGCAGATGGCCGGCATTCCAGTTCTCCCAGCCAGGCGCGCCGGTTTCAAAGGTGGCGTTGCCGGTACTGATGCCCTGAAGGTAAATCTCGCGGACGGTGGGCCAGTCTTCCGCGACCATGGGGATGATCGTAATTTCACTCATAAACCATTCACCGCAGAGTGCTCAGAGAACGCAGAGGTAATCAATTTAATCTCTGCGCTCTCCGCGGCCTCTGCATTCCTATTCATCAAATTCTTCTCGTCTCGCGAAAGATTTATCCCCGCAGCCGGGGGCGGCTGCGCTCCATAAAGGTCTTCGGTTTGGTTGCGGCTCGGCTGCGCTGCGGTTAAGAGGTGTTCGCTAATCTGTCCAGCGCCTGAAGATCAGGCATCCATTGGTTCCACCGAAGCCGAAAGAGTTGGACAGCGCGATTTCCAGGGGGGCCTTGCGCGCCACGTTGGGAACGTAATCCAGATCGCACTCAGGATCGGGGTTCTCCAGGTTGATGGTGGGCGGCAGGATCTGGTCACGCAGCGCCAGGATGGTAATGCCGGCCTCCAATCCACCGGCGCCGCCCAGCAGGTGCCCGGTCATCGACTTGGTGGAGCTGACGGCTATCTTCGAGTCCCCGCCAAAAGTTTTCTTGATGGCCTGGGTTTCAAGCAGATCGCCAATCGGCGTGGAGGTGCCGTGAGCATTCACGTACTGAACATCAGAGGGAGAAATTCCGGCATCGCGCAGAGCATTGACCATCACCCGGTGCCCGCCCTCGCCGCCTTCAGCAGGTTGGGTGATGTGATAAGCATCAGCACCCATGCCATAGCCAATGATTTCGGCCAGGATCGGCGCGCCACGTTTGCGCGCGTGCTCCAACTCTTCCAGCACCAGAATGCCGGAGCCTTCGCCCATCACGAAGCCGTCGCGGCCAAGATCCCACGGACGGCTGGCTTTTTCCGGAGCATCATTGCGGGTAGAGAGTGCGCGCATGGCGGCGAAGCCGCCAACGCCCATGGGAGTAATCGCCGCCTCCGTGCCCCCGGCGATCATCACATCAGCATCACAGCGCTGGATAATTTTGTACGCATCGCCAACAGCATGGGCACTGGTGGTGCAGGCGGTACAGGTGGCCTCATTCGGCCCTTTTGCGCCATAACGGATGCTGACATGGCCGGCTGCGAGGTTGACGATGGATGCAGGAATAAAGAAAGGCGATATCTTGCGCGGGCCGCCCTTGAGCAGGGTCTCGTGTTCGCGTTCAATGATGTCAAATCCGCCGATCCCTGAACCGATGTGAACGCCGACACGCTCCGCCATTTCCGGAGTAACCTGCAGGCCGCACATCTTCATGGCCTCGTCAGCGGCGGCGAGGGCCAAGTGGATGAAGCGGCCCATCTTTTTTACTTCTTTTTTTTCGACAAAGTTCAGGGGATCGAAGCCTTTAACTTCAGCCGCGATCTGGCAGGCAAAGTTGGCAGGGTCAAAGTGTGTGATCTTGGAGACCCCGCTCTTGCCTGCAACAATATTTTTCCAGATTTCAACTGAGTTATTGCCGACAGCGCAGATCAGGCCCAACCCAGTGACAACGACCCGTCGCGCCAACTATTTCCCGCCTTTCGCGTGCTTCTCGATGTACTCAATGGCATCCTTTACGGTACGGATTTTTTCGGCATCCTCGTCGGGGATCTCAATGTCAAAGGCTTCTTCAAAAGCCATTACCAACTCGACTGTGTCCAGCGAGTCTGCGCCCAGATCATCTACGAAGGAGGCATTAGCGGTAACTTCACCTTCATCCACTCCGAGTTGTTCGACAATGATCTGTTTTACTTTCTCTTCAACGGCGGTTGTTGCCATGGAACGTCTCCTTCTCTCTTTTTAGAAACTTTGAGCTTGGGGTTATTGCTGCACTGATTTTGCATTTTTCTCGATGTAGCCCACTACCGCGGCCATGGTAGCTGTGCTCCCTGCAGAGAATTCATCCTCAAAACGAAACTTGAGGCCGAATTCCTCCTCCAGGGCCATGGCCAACTCTTTGGCATCCAGCGAATCTGCTCCCAGCGCTTCCAGGGAAGCACTGAGCTTTATTTCCGATGGATCAATTCCGAGTTGGTCCGCAACGATTCTTCGAACCCTTTCCTCGACGGACGACATGAATGAACTCGCTGATACGTGACGCCAAACCGCTTAGTGTAATTGCTGGAAAAATGTTGTGGCAAGTGCCGGGCCGTGTCAAAACATACACATTGAAGCCACTCCATTCCACCACTTCCACCCTCGCTCATTACATTAAGCGGGTTTCCCTGTTGTTACAAGTGACTGGAATCCGCAAAGGCTCGAAGGCTTTAATCACAGCGTGGCGAGCCACAACCAAAAACTTTTACCGCAGCGTGGCGAGCCACAACCAAACGGCTTTAACCGCAGAGAACGCAGAGAGCGCAGAGGAAGGGCAGGTAAGCCGCGAATAGCGCGAATTTTTTACGTGCAAGTTTCGCTGATAATTCTTCGCACCTTGAGACAAATTTGATTGTTAGCAATGCAGAGGACGCAGAGGTAACAAGAATGCTTTGTGGTGAGCTTTTGGTTTTCAGCATTACCAGCATTCAGCATTCGTAATCGGCGGAGACGTTTACTCAAGTTTGCTGAAGCTGCTAAGGTGGTGGATTGAAGAAATCGTTTCTCGCTAAATACGGCGCGCTTATTGCCTTCCTCAAATCCCTGGGAGCCTGGGGCGTACTCATCATCTCTTTTATGGATGCCTGTGCCTTCGGCATTCCCATGGACCCGCTGGTGGCCGGGTATGTCTATGCCAATCCGCATAAGAGCTGGCTTTATTGTCTGGCGGCGGCCATAGGGTCGGCCATCGGCAGCCTGATTCCTTTCGGACTAGGCCGTGCCGGAGGAGAGCTTTTTCTGCTCAAGCGCATCGATGAGGCCAAGCTGAAGCGCATCCGCGACCGTTTTGAGAAACAGGAATTCCTGGCGCTCATGATTCCGGCTATGCTTCCGCCGCCCACACCGTTCAAACTGCTGGTATTCTCCGCGGGTGTATTTGAAATGAAGGTGGTGCCGTTCCTGCTGGCAATTATCAGCGGACGCCTGCTGCGTTTTGCGATCGTAGCGGCGCTTACCATCTTCTTTGGTCCACAGATCGTCTCCGAAGCCAAAAACCTCATTCTTAAGCACCCATCGCTCGCGGTAGCTATAGGGATTCTGGTGCTGGTGATTCTCTACCTCATTTACCGGCTGCTGCGTGAACCGGTGGCCGAAGTGACGAAGGAAATTGAAGGTACGAGAGAAACCGCGACTGAACACCGGCCAAAGCAATAGCGTCAGGGGTGCTGTGTTCAGAGCCGTTACGGGGAATGCTTCTACTCATATAAGCGGGCATTACTTCCAGATATCGCCAATCGGTGTAGCTCCGCCATCGCCTGAGTTGAGCGTGGGAAGTCCAAAGTTATCTTCGATGGTCCGCAGCACGCTGTAATGGCTATATTCGTTGTTCACGGGGCCGGGCTTGATCATGTCGCCAAGAAATACGGTATAGATGCGATTGGTCTTTTCGCGCCCTTCCGACTCGTCAAAAGTTACGACCACCAGCGTGCCTTTGAGCTTGTCATCGAGCTTCAGCCAGGTATTCAGGAATTTCTGGAGCCACTCCGCCGCCACATTCATGCCGGTATCGTGACCGTCATCATCGAGATTGGGCGAGTAGAACATATAGCGTGGCAGAGGATTCTTGGCGGCGTCGCGCTTATAAGCGGCGATATCTGTCACAAAGGCGTTGTTTACATCATGTGTGTCGACGGAAACCACATTGTGAAAGCTCTTCTGCTGTACCCTCTGAAAACTGAGAAAAGGGACATGCTTGCGGGCATATCGTCCCCTGCTGCCGCCAAGAAACGGTTGTGGATTTACCGGGTAGTCCTCGGCATAGTTTCTCCAATCCTCCATCAGGTTGGCGATGGAGCGGTGCTGGTCGTCATCAGGAAAATTTTTCTGGGAATCCGAATGGACGTCAAACGTGCTTCCGGCAATCATCGCCAGATAGTTGGGATAGGAGGGATGCGCGATGCCTTTGAAATTCGTGAACGCTGCCCCCTGCTGCGCCAGGTCTGACATGAATTTGTTCTTCATGGCCGAGGTGTAGTTCTGATTTTCGAGCACGATGATGATCACGCGATCAAAGTGCTTGCCGTGAGCGGCGGGCGCGGGAGCGCTGTGGGCAGGCGAAACCACAACGGCGGCAGAAAACACCAGCAGAGTAAGAAACATAACCCATGACATCCAGAAAAAGCCTTGCTGTTTACGCATGGTCGATCCTCTTTGCTTAATGGCCGCACACCATTATGGCCTGTTCACTCTACAAGGTGAGATTCACGATACTCGCTTAAAGATTACCTGGATTGTGGCCTGCATCGCGATTTCAGTCGCCGCAGGCAGGAAGAAGGTCAAACTCCGGCACAGGAGAAGCTCCTGCCATTGCCGGAACCGCGGCCCCGTTGAAGCGCTCTTCGAAGAATCGTTCCACGCTGGCCAAAATGTCCGGACCTTCCTGGGCCTTATACACGGCTTGGCGCAAGGCGCTGCCGTTGGGCACACCGTGAGTGAACCAGGCGACGAACTGCTTCATCTTGCCGGGCGAGCCGTGGCCGTCTTCTGCGATCAGCATGCGGAAATAGGTACGGATCATCTCGAAGCGGTCGGCTTCCGTCGGATTATCGTAACGTCCGGTATCGCTGTACTGGCGAATCTGGCGGAAGATCCACGGATTAGAAGAAGCAGTACGGCCGATCATGACGGCGTCGCACCTGGTCTGCTCCACTATGGCGACCGCATCTTCAGGCGTGCGGATATCACCATTGCCGATCACAGGAATGGTTACGGCATCTTTGACCGCGGCAATCCACTCCCAGCGGGCATTGCCGCTATAGCCCTGCTCGCGCGTGCGGGCGTGAAGCGCTATGGCATTCAATCCGCACTCCTGGGCCATGTGGGCCAGAGGCACACAGACGATGTTATCGTCGTCCCAACCGAGCCGGAACTTCACTGTAAACGGAATCTTCACCGCGGCGCGCACTGCTTCAAAAATCTGGCGGATGACAGGCAAATCTTTCAGCAGGCCGGAACCACCATTGCACTTGACCACGCGCTTGGCCGGACAACCAAGGTTCAGGTCCACCAGATCGAAGCCCGCATCTTCGACGATCTTCGCCGCCTCCGAAAGCGTATAGGGATCGCTGCCGAAGAGCTGCGCCGAAATGGGGTGCTCATCTTCGTAGAAGTGCAGGTAGCGTTTGCGCTTTTTCTCGCGGGTACGGAAAAGGCCGTCGGCCGAGGTGAATTCAGTCATGATGAGGCCGCAGCCGGATCTTTCACGGGGCTTCGCCGAAGCTTGCTCTCCCGGAGCAGACATCAGAGCCTGCGGAGCCTGTGTGAAGCTGGCATTGCGGATGAAGCGACGGAATACCGTGTCAGTGACTCCAGCCATGGGAGCAAGCACCGTGGCAGGCGCAATCTGCACATTGCCGATCTGGACAGACTCCGGCACCTGCACGCCTTGAGGCATGGCAATGGTCTGCAGCGGAGTTTCCCAGAATTTGTGCACAACCAGTATTTAGTACTTAGTGTTTAGTACTTAGCTAGAAGCTATTAGCTACTAGCTGCTAGCTCGTTCCGTGGACGCTCATTTCCAAAAACAAAGCCTCCTGCATGGGGGAGGCTCTTCGGAAACTTATAAAGAACTCACGTGCTACTTCTTCGTTGTTGCGGCCTTCTCGTATTTGCGGCGGTAGCGCTCCACGCGTCCGGCGGTATCCACCAGCTTCTGCTTGCCGGTGAAGAAGGGGTGACAATTCGAGCAAATTTCCAGGTTGATGTCGCCCTTGTGAGTGGAACGGGTGGTAAACGTATTGCCGCAGGCGCAGTGCACGCGCACTTCATGATATGCGGGATGGATAGCTGCCTTCATTGACCTCTGAACCTTTCGTGTAAAAGCTTTATTTTAATCGAATTAGCAGGTTTTGGCTAATTTCAGGACACCCGCGCCCCTTGGGAGCGCGGGAACCGTGATATGGATGATACTCAGGCAGGCAAAGATGCAGAGCCCGTCTGTTTAGAACGGAATCAACTTGCGCAGGCCTTTCTTGCCTTTTTTCTTGCTGGTGGAATCCTGCTGCTTGTCATTGGAAGTGGAATTGGAATTGGCGTTCTGCTGGCCCTGTCCGCTCTGAGCTCCACTATTTGCCGTAGCCTCACTGCCGCCAGCGGTTGACGAGCCGGAGGTAGTCTGGATATCGTTGACCCGCTCCGGGGGCGTCGCTGCGTCAGTCTTTCCGGGTGTCTGGGTCTGGCTTCCCGGAGGAGCCTGATTTCCGGTAGGCGCGGGGCCGGTTCCAACCGTAACGTTTTCCACGCCCAGCTTCTGATTCCCTTGACTTCCCTGAGTCGCTTGAGTTCCTTCAGCAGGCGGAGTTGGCTGTCCGGCAAGAGCCTGGGTCAGGTGCTGCATCATGGCAGGCGCGCTGGCCATCGTTTCCGGATCCATGCTCGGATCGCCGGCCTTGGCTGCTTTGGCCATATCAGGATGCTTATGGAAGTTCGTCATAAGCCCGTGGAATTTGCTGGTATCCAGGCGGCTGTCTTCCTCGGCCTTGCTCTGCGCCAGGGCTTCAGCAGTGGGAGTGGGCACAGGCGCTTTCATCGCGGTGAGGCGTTTCTTTGCTTCGTCAGCGCCTTTCATTGCGGGATAACGGGTAAGGATTTTGGAATATGCTTCGATGGCATCGTTCTCGTATTCGGCCACTACTTTTTCTTTCCGGGCCTCGGCAACATTTTTCTGCTGCTTTACGGCAGCAGCCTGCCGCTCATAAATCGAACCTAGCGTGAGCAGGGCCTCGTCAATGCTGCTGTAGAGCGGATAAGAATCTGTGAGTGATTTCAGGCGGGCCTGCGTAGCCACGAGATTGTCGCGCAAATAATAAAAATGGGCGATGCGGAACTGGCGCTCGGCCAGCACCTCCTGCACTTCGCGCAGACGTTGCGTGGCTTCAGGAACGAGCTTACTGTCAGGGAACTGCTGGATCAACGACTGATACTCTTCTTCCGCGCGCATTGCCTGGTGGTAGTCTCGGTCCGGCTTCTCCATCTGCTTGTAATGGATGTTAGCAACCTTGAGCTGCGCTTCAGCAGCTTCCGGCAGGTTGGGGAAGAAGGTAATGAAATCTTTGTACTGGGCTTCCGCCTGCTGCATGGCAGCGGTGCCACCCTCGGCATACCAGGAATCGCCCAGCGACAGCTTGGCGCGGGCAATATATTCAGAATCAGGATAGGTGTTGATCAGGGTTTCGAGCAGGGTGCGGGCCACGGTGTATTTACCGTGCTTCATCGCATCCATGGAGCGATCGTACAGCACTTTGTCAGGCTGCTTGGAATCAATATTGGCAATGGGGTTCTGGACTTTGGAATGGTGGCATCCGGCCAGCATCAGCGCAGCAGCCAGAACCGTGGAGAATACGAGTTTACGTAGCATTTCCTACCTCTAATATGAAGAACGCGCCAGTTCAGACTCTTTGCAGAGTTGCTTCTGTGGCTAATTTCAGCAAGCGTTGCGCGTTTTCCCTGGGACTTCCCTTGCCGAATACAGCGTTACCGGCTACCAGGATTTCGACTCCGGCAATTACGGCGGCGGCAATTGTATCGGGTCCGATGCCGCCGTCAATCTCAATCCTGAAGTTCGCGCGCCGGGTTTCCCTCATCATGACCAGCTTGCGCACCTTTTCAAGCGCTGCAGGAATGAACTTCTGTCCGCCAAAACCGGGATTGACTGACATAACCAGAACATGGTCCACGAGGTCGAGCACTTCTTCCAGCATGTGCACCGGCGTGGCCGGATTGATGACCACTCCCGGATTCGCGCCATGATTGCGAATATGATCGAGCGTGCGGTTCAGGTGGGTGCAGGCCTCCTGGTGCACTGAAATCCAGTTTGCTCCTGCGTCGGCAAAAGCCGGGATATACAAATCAGGATTCTCGATCATCAGGTGAACATCCAGCGGCAGCTTCGTGACCTTTCTCAGCGAAGCGACCACCGGGGGCCCGATGGTGATGTTGGGAACAAAATGGCCGTCCATTACATCGACATGCAGCACGGTTGCGCCGCCTTCGGCCACAGCCTGCACCTGCTCAGCTAAATGGGCGAAGTCTGCCGATAAGATAGATGGAGCCAGTTCAATCAATCCGTTGTTCTCTTGGGCCGAAGTTACTAAATTCTAACATGCGGGAGCAGCTTGCTCCTTCATTATTCCCTGCATTTCAGCGGTGTACATGGGATTAAGATCGCGCATCTAAATTCAGGTGTTTTACCGAAGATTTCTGCGATTCCTGGTCCTCGCACTATTGCCTGCCACGTTGGTAGCTACTCCCATCAAGCCGACGCCGAAACAGGTTCTGAAGGACGTACAAAGGCCGGAGACAAAGTTCATTCCTGCCCGCGCCGGCTGGAATGGCCCGGAGAACCAGACAGCAACTTCAGTGAATCCACTGATGGAGCGCTTCAGCCCGGAGGCTCAGCGCGCCGCCAACCGCGCCGCATTACTCGCCATTTCCACACCGGATGTACGCATCTGGGCATTGCTGGCTATGATCATTTTCAGTCTCAGGTTGCTTCATCGAAAGCCGACCAGACCGGCGAAAGTCTTACCAGTTAAGCAACCTCCGGCAGAGCAGCCGCCGTCTTACCTGAAAGCTGCCTGACGTGGGCAGCAAGAGATTCGCAGCAAACATAACGCTGCAAACGACGTTTAACCGCGCGGAAAAACGAGCAGGTGCTAAACGGCACTGAACTCGTTCTAAAAGCAAAGGCTTTTGTCTTCTACTGATCGCTGAAAGGCGAGCAGATCCTGAATCGGAGACGGAAGCCTTTTTGCTTTTGATGAACATATATGGGTTTCGAGCAGATATTCACTACAGCGGGCTGGGTCAATATCTCCGCCAGGTAATCCAACTACAGTCCTACGAAATACCGAGTACAAAGCGCCAGTAATATACAATTTTCTTATGGACACAACTAATATTTTGGATAATCTCCGCGAACAGCGGGAAAGAATTAATAATGCCATCATTGCTCTCGAAGGCACCGTTGGCAATGGAAGACGGGGAAGGCGTCCCGTACCTCAGGTTGCTATAACAAATGGACGGAGAGGCAGACGGACGATGTCAGCGGCTGCGCGGAAGAGAATCTCTGACGCAGCTAAAACGCGTTGGGCAAGAGCCAAGAAGGCTGGAAAAAACCGGCTATAAAGAAGGCTCCACCTGTGGTTCAGGAGCACCGACATGAACTGCATCAATCCCAACGTAGTGAAGGTGAAGAACAGTTGAACGGGGAAGACCCTGGTCGAGCAAGAGTCTCATTGGGCTTTTGGCAAAGGCACCACTTTGTCGTCTACCAGAGCAGCGGCGTAGGCTAATGCCTGCCGAATATCTTCGTCCTCAAGTTCCGGATATTCACGCTTGACCTCAGCACGATCAGGATACACGGCTAAAGCTTCCAGAACACGCCGCACAGTCAGGCGCAGATTTCGAATACATGGCTCGCCATTCATCCCGCGCAACGTCAGCCGTAATCCTATCAAACCCACCGGAATTGGGGATGGCACTCATGATGAGGACAATTGTATTCGTTTTGAGAACTGATGCAAGCTGGACAGTCCCGATTTAATCAGGCCAGTACAACGAACACTGCTTAATAAGAAGCTGTAAGCAAATCCAACTATTTCCCTGTACCTGCCAACGTGTACTTTCGGCAAACGATGGTTTCATCGCTGCCCTGGGTGGGCATCAGGTTTTCCGGACGGGGCCGCTTGTCAGGCAGGCCCAGGGACTGATCGCCCAGCCAGAAGGAAATGCCTGACGGAGCTTTGATGGTGAGATCGAGATCAGCGCCTTTGGTTCCCACTCCATAGAATACGAGAGTCAAGTCAGACGAAGTCTGGTTGGGAACGATATCGCGTCCGGAGATTTTTATCGAAACCGGCTGCACCGCGCCTTCAAACCGCAACACCATGGAATCCGCATCATCCCGCTGGGACCTCACGGTCATGCGGAGAGTGTGCAGGTCGCCATTTTTCTCATCCGCTTTGATCTCTGCTACCGGCGGCTGCAGGCTGACTACTGGAGCAGGAGCCGAAATTGCCCGCCTCTGTGATGTTGGCAAATACTTGGGAAGGGGCTGGCTTTTTGCCGCCTTATCAGTGATGAATTGCGCGGTAAAACGGTCCGGCGCGGGATCATAGCTGGCCCAGACGGCGGTCTGATCGTCTGTATTCACGCTGTAGAGAAGGTGGTCGCGCCGGGGATGCGTACCGCTGGAGTGAGACTCTACTATGCCGATCCCCATACAGATCACTGCTCCAGACATCAGCAGGAGGACAACTTTCTGCGATCTGCCTGGTGGAACAGCGACATCCATGGCGGGAATGCAGATGAGGAAGGCCAGGCCAAGCAGCAATCCGACAAGAGCCACGCTGGGCGCACTAATCGTGAGAAATACATATAGAAGATAAGACAGCGGCGCGAAGAGCAGAATAGTGAAGAGCGTTCCCAGGAGCGCAGCCCTCCATTCACGGCCAGGGGTCAAAGGCCGCTGGGGCAAAACCAGAAGCAATAATCCCAGAATAGAGAACAGCAAAGGCCAGAACAGCACGTAACTCCCCGCCGGAAGCAGCAAGGCAAGAGCCCAGCTTAAGATGCAGACGAGCACCAGCCCGGAAAGCGCAAGCTCCAGAGCTGTGAAGCGTTTTCGAAATTTTGCCAGCGTAGCACTCGCAACTGCTGCGCCCAATGCGACCAGCCCAATGAACAGGAGAGCATTGGATTGCACGTCGCCAAGGATCAGGCGTCCCCGCAGCAGGAACAGGAAGACCCACGCCACTGCCGCCATCACAATGGGAACAAGGATGAGCAGCCCCAGAGAGGCAAACAGTGCGGGCACCAGCCGGGATGCGCTCATGCCCGTGCGGCGCGTGCTCAATAAGATCGTGAGCACCAGAAGGATGGTGACGACAATCTCGCCAATGATTACCCAGCTCTGGCTATAGGCCACCATGCTGGTGCCAAACCAGTCAAAAAAGACATCATCTCCGCTGCCTTGCCTGAGTTGGCTTACATCCATCTGTCCAAAACGCCTGGCCAATGCCAGAGCATACGAGCCATGATGCTGCAGTGATGCAGTGCTGAGATGATCGGCCGTGTCCAATGAGGAGTGGTAGGCTTCCAGGTGTCCGCCAAAGGCAAAATTCAACGCGGGAGTATTGGTACGCTTGAACACCGTAACATCTGTGTCATTGGGGAGAAGTTTATAGAGCGCATAAAACAGGGAAGAGGCGGTGGGATACGGTGCCGCATGGACAACTTCCTTAATCAACGGAGCGTTGTTGTTGCTGGTCTCAAAGAGTAAAGAAGGCCCGTCGTCGCCGCGGGCTTCGAAGTTGATAACCAGGCCTACATCTTTCATCCATGGATGAGAAGCTACAAAACCCTCTGCACCCAGCAACCCAACCTCTTCTCCATCTGTAATCAGGACGATCAGATCGTTTTTCAGAGCCGGGCCGGTACGCAATGCGCGGACTGCCTCAAGAATAGCCGCGACTCCTGAAGCGTCGTCTGCCGCTCCCGGTCCGCTGGGAACAGAGTCGTAGTGAGCCATCAGCAGGATTGCCTGTGAGTTCGCCGTTCCCGGCAGACGGCCAACAATATTCTGGGCATTGGCCACCACCACGAAGCTATTGCCTTTGCGCGTTCCAATTGCAGGCGCGACCTGCGGATTCATTCCCAGAGACGTGAACTGCGCGAGAATATATGCTCGGGCTTCAGCATTGGCGCTGGTTCCGATAGGATGGGGCACCCGCGCGATAGCACGAACGTGGGCCAGCGCCCGTTCCGCGGAAAACTCGTCTTGAGACGCCGTAGCCGGCAGCGGATTGGGCGGCTTTAACTCATAGATTGCCAGTGCAGCCAGCAGAATGATCAGAGACCATGCTACAAGTGCAGAAAGAAACGACGAGGAGGAAGGGCCCGGCTGGATCGTGCTGCTCGCAGGTCTGGAACTCATCCGGAAAGTATAACCATTCCGTCAATCCCAGTTAACCTCGATTGGGCCTTTTACAAAAATCGGAGATCAAATCAGCGAATTGGATCGTTTACAAAAATCGGAGATCAAATCAGCGGTTAACTTCCTGTTCCCGGAGTTTTCCTTCTTGCCCTGAAGAATTCCTGAAGAATCTCTGAGCACCGTTCGGCCAGCACGCCGGGAATAATTTCCATCTGGTGATTCAGCCGGGGGTGGTTAAGAACCTCAAGCACCGATCCGGCTGCTCCTGCTTTGGGATCGCCGGCGCCGTAAACAAGGCGTGCGATGCGCGCGTGAATCATGGCTCCGGCACACATGGAGCAAGGCTCAATGGTCACGAACATTTCGCATCCGGTGAGCCGGTGATTGTCCAGTCTGGCCGCCGCCTGTCGCAGGGCAACGATCTCTGCATGTGCGGTGGGATCGTTGTCGAACAGGTTGCGATTGTGCCCCGAGCCGAGAATTTTTCCATCCTTGATTACCAATGCGCCAACAGGCACTTCGCCGGCCTCGGCGGCCATGCGGGCCTGGTCGAGGGCCTGTTCCATCCAGAAGGCATCTTCTGAGAGCCGCGAAAAATCTATGTTTGGGGGTATTTGGGGCATCGCGCAGGCAACCCGCTTCAGGAGCGATTTTAGCAGGAGCAGCAGCTCTGCATTCTGTGGCTGAGCAGTCCAACCCGGCATTGTTTACTACTCTCTAAACAACCAGCGGCGTTTATTGAGCCTCGGCAAGTGGCGCGGGGCAAACAAATTAGCCCGACGGGCAGTGAAACTTCGAAGGAGCAACACATGAACAAGAAACTTCTTATGGCTTTTGTGCTGACCGCCAGCATGGCGTTTGCACAAGCCGGCAGCGGCAGTTCCGGTGGTAGCGGCAGTAGCAGCGGCTCTGGCGCGGGATCCAATGATCAGACCGGAGCCACCAGCAACACCGGAACATCGGCCACCGGCCAAGGTACCAACAACAGTCAAAATGGCCCGGACCAGTCCTCCGGCGCAAACAACCAGACCCAGGGTATACCTTCCAGCAGTCAGAGCAGCACCAGCAGCGCGTCTCCGACCGGCTCTTCGAGCGGCCAGGATACGGTGCTGCGCGGCTGCCTGAAACAGTCTGGCGGCAACTGGGTTCTTTCACAGAATGGCCAGGACGTTACCTTGACAGGTGATGCCTCCACTCTGAAGCCCCATGATGGACATCAGGTAGAAGTTCATGGAACGCGCTCCGGTGGCGACAACAGCGGCGGCGGTTCTCTGAATGTGACCTCCATCAACATGATCTCTGACTCGTGCAGCAGCAGCTCAGCTTCGGCGAGCGGCTCTTCTGCCGACACAAACGCCCCCGCTGCCGCGGGCACCGGCTCCAGCAACAGCATGAACACTCCTCCGAGTTCAGCCAGCTCCAGCTCAACCGATCAGTCTGCGGCCAGCTCTTCATCCGCCCCGAGTTCCAGCTCCAGCGACATGAACAGCCAAAGCGCCTCGACCACCGGTTCTGCTGCCAGCGCGAATCCTCCGGTAAGCAGCCAGACCTCACCGAACACCGTGGGCTCCGGTTCAACCACCGCGAGCAGCACCACGCCTGATCAGAGCAACAGCTCTGCGCAGAGCTCTTCCACGACTTCAACGGCCTCTGGAACCGCAGCCCCGGCCGCCGGGAACACTCCTGACCAGAGTTCGACTTCAACAGCTACGTCTTCCACGCCATCCACCAGTTCGACCGGTGTGGCCGGAAACTCAGCTACCGATCAGAGCAGCGCTTCTTCTGCTAACCAGAGCAGCGCCCAATCGACCAGCCCCGATACCAGCAAGTCCACCTCTGACACGAATGCTGCAACGGCCAGCAATTCTGACCAGAACGCTTCGGCGACCTCCGACCAGAATGCCAATGCAGGCAATCTGCCTCAGACCGGCTCTCCGCTGCCGCTGCTTGGACTGCTCGGCCTCGGCTCGCTCGCAACCGGCCTGGCTACCCGCAAAAAGAAGTAAGCCAGCCACAAACAGCTAACCATGACTGCCCGGCGCGAGCCGGGCAGTTTTGTTTACAGATATCAATCGAGCCTGATCTGCGCGTGGTTGTGGTTTCTCGTCCGGCTGAAGCCGGAGTCAATTACGTTCTTTATTACATTCACCCGGCATTCCGCTGCGCTTCATGCCGGGCTACTTTCAGCTTGTGCCTTGCGGCACTCAAATAGGTCATTTCGCGATTCTGAATTTGTATCTCCTTCCGGCTTTGGTTATCTTGGAAGAATTGCGGCTCTCTGCATTCGCAAGGTACAAGCAATTTAGTCTGCGGCAGGCAATCCGGCCCGGTGTGTAACAACGTACTACTTCAGGAAAGGTGAATGCGCGTTACAGCAGCGCCCAAAAATCCGGACGAATCGGCCCTGATTGCGCGTATTCGCGCCGGTGACGAATCTGCCATGGCAGACCTTTACGACCACTATTCCGGAATTGTGTATGGAGTGGCGTTACGTGTGCTGGGCAACACCACCGCCGCTGAGGACGTGCTGCAGGAGGTCTTTCTCCAGCTCTGGCGCAATCCCCAGGCCTTTGATGCTGAGCGTGGACGGCTGCCGGCATGGCTGGCCGTGATTACCCGCAACCGCGCTATCGATTATTTGCGCAAGCGTCCACCGGAAGACGATATTGAGGACCTGGCAATCTCGACCGGTGTAAACCTGGAGAATGCAGCCGCGCAAAAGCTAGCCGTGGATAAAGTCCGGGGCGTGCTGGCGCAGCTTCCTGCCGGGCAACGCCGCCTGCTGGAGCTGGCATTCTTTGAAGGCATGACCCACTCGGAGATTGCCGAAAAAACCGGAGCGCCGCTGGGAACAATCAAGACACGCATCCGCAGCGGATTGCTGGTTTTGAGAAAAGCATTTGCATGAAGGAACACACACAATACGCTGAGTCGCTGGCGCTTTACGCACTCGATGCGCTGGACAACGCCGGAGAACGCGCTGAACTGGAAACCCATCTGCGCTCCTGCGGTGAATGCCAGGCAGAACTGGAAGCATTACGTGGCGATACGGCTCTGCTGGCGCTCTCAGCGGTGGGCCCGGCGCCGCCAGCCCGCGCCCGCCAGCGCCTGCTGGATGCCATCAGCACTGCTCCGCCAAAACCGGCGAGAACCCAGCGCATGATTGTGGGTGTGTTGCGGCCGCGCTGGCTGAGCTTTGTTCCCGTTGCGGCGGCGCTGCTGCTGGCCGTCTTCAGCATCATGCTCTTGCAGAGGAATGCGCGTCTGATGAACCGGCTTGATGAAGCCCGTGCCCAGCTTCAGAAGACCAAAGCAATTGCCGACTTGCTGAACGCGCCGGACGCTCATCACATGACGCTGGTCTCGATGCCGGAGCAACCCAAGCCGCCCCAGCCGCAGATCAAAATGATCTATCAGCCCCAAAAAGGCGGCCTGCTGCTCATGGCCAATAACATGGAGCCGCTGCCCGCCAACAAGGTCTATGAATTGTGGCTGCTGCCGGCCAATGGCAGCGCCCCCATGCCCGCCGGCACATTCAAGCCGGATACCAGCGGCAACGCCATGATGAACCACTCCATGGCTGCAGGAATGGAAGCCAAGGCTTTCGCAGTGACCATTGAACCGGAAGGCGGCAGCCAGACGCCAACCATGCCGATCAAGATGATGACGGTGGGGTAAGCACTCGGCCCCTGACCAGCCTCTTCACCAGTGCTACTTCCCAAAAGGATCGTCGAGCGATGGGCTTTG
>QHVI01000109.1 GCA_003223515.1 Candidatus Angelobacter sp. Gp1-AA117 | reverse complement strand
GGCCAGCTTTTCCCGCGAGCGAAGAACATTCTTGCGCTTCATTCTAAGCAATGAAACAACAAACAGTTAACTGGATCAAGAGTTTACTCAGGGGGAGAATCAACTTTATAAAATTATGTAGAAACTCCAGGCCCACAGCGCAAGCTGTGGGTATAGAAATAGATAAGGAGCAGAGCTGGCGAAGCCAGCGCCATAGCTGTAATGCATCCTCATTCCATCGGAATGCCTCGATTCCTATTTCCATGCGGTCAGAGCACTAGACCAGAAATAATCAAGTGCAAATAAAGGAAATTTCATGTACTACTCGTTGTAAGTAGCATGAAATTCCGGCGACAGGAGTGTGCATGGTGACCGACTGCAAATTAATTCCATCCCCCGAGGACCCGGTCTGTAGTTTTAAGGCAAAGACTGGCCCTGTGACCTTGAAGGTTGATGGGACCATCGGCTCTGTGATGATCATAAAAGCTGAGTATGACGGAAAAGCAATCCCAAATCTGCCAAGTTCCCAAATACAATTCACGGTTGTTGCAGGACGCAAGAACCTCGACGTGGTTTATGTTTTCTCGGACCCGGAAAATGGCGCAGGGGTCTTGAGTGAAGTCTGCACTCCGGGCGGTCCTCTGGCGAGCGTCACTGCTGACAATCCAATGGTGAGATACATCATTTGCGCTTAGGAGCTTTATGAAACATTCCTTTAAGTTCTTTGCACTGCTGTTTTGTCTATATGGGGCGAGTTCTTTTGTCCAGGCACAACGTCAGCCAGCCATAGGCGAAGACATATCCCAATGTAAAAGCAGATTTGAAGCGGTGTATACGTCCCCCTCTGGATCAAGCGCCAGACTGGTAGCGGTCAATAGCCTCCTGAAATTCAATGAGTATCCTGCTTGCCTTGCGCGGTTAATTATCAAAAGCCAGCCGATGGAGCGGGCCGCCTTTGCAGACTTCGTCAAGTTTCTGGAAGCGCACCGTATGGACAAACAAGAGGGGGCCACTACCGGAAGCGGAGGGAGCACAAATCTGGTTTCAAAAGGAATTGCAGCCCAGATCCTTTCTCTGGCGGCAGAATATGGAGCACTAACTGAGTCGGTGAACAATCAGGTGGTGACCGTCCAGGGCAGCCTTGATGGAATACCTATGGCCCTCCTGCGGCAGGATCTGCTTCAGTATTGTCCAAAGGGGAATCCTACAGTTGAGGAAATTTGTGTGCATCGCACCCTTGTGAACTGGTTGCGGCGCATTTCGTATGGGGTTTCTTTTGATATCAGTAGAAATTCGCAATCAGTTGCAGGTACTCCAACCGGAACACAACAGGGAAATACCCAGCAGGTGACGTTCACGCCAGACCAGCATCAAGTTTCTTCTGTAGTTGGCAGGCTGGTGCTTTGGAGCACCCGGGACGCCACTTCTGATTCATTTCAGAAGCAATGGAGGAGTGCCCTGATAGCGAACGGAGCGGGCGCCAATACTTCATCACCTTCGCCGGCCTTTATTGACAGCGCCGCCGGCAACCTGTTGAAAGCCGGAAAAGCACTGCTGGATGATGTAGGTACAACCTTTACGGAATCACAGTCTCTTCACGATGCATTGAATGCTGCGCCTGACCAGATCAGCGTAGACACTTTGGTGGGCAATGCCATCTCCGACCAACTCAAATCAGATGCTAAGCTTGTCCAGAATGCCGGCAGCTTCCTTCAGAGCCTGGATAAATTCGTGGCAGAAGAGGATGCTTTTGTGACCGCGCTTGCGGAAAAACCCGTGTTGACGCTGGAATATAACAATAATCGTCCTGTAGGCCAAAGCCCGGTTTCCACCTTCCGCCTTATCTTTGACAAGGGATTTACCAAAGAATGGTCATTGACTGCCAATGGAGCGGTAGCCATGAATGACGAGAATCCGCCTGCTACAGTTCCAGGAGCGAGCCGCTTACGGGATGCGCAATTCGGGTTTCAATTGCAGCATAACTTCTCCTCATTCATTTTTTCCAGCCCGGCTGCGCTGAGCGGCTCCTATTATTTCCAATATCAAAATAGCCCTGCGATTCTGAATGTGACCCCGGGAACTCCCTTGCCCGGCATCACGATCACAGGATTGTCGCCCAATGCTACGCAGATATTCAGTCAGAAAGGGAATCTGCACATTGGACAGATCAAGCTCATGCTGGGGGTTGGACAATCGACAATGCGTATTCCTCTGGCCGTGAGCTATTCAAACCGGACTGAATTGATCAATAAGCCCCTGTGGCGCGGGCAGATCGGGATTACATATGACTTCGATTCGTTTCTCGGAGGAAAGTAAGCATCCCGGCGCTGCGGAGTATGTCGTGAATCCCTGATGATTTCAGGGTATTCCATGTCTTTCCATGCACTAGAATGAACTTTCATGTCTACCACTTCGCCCGTGGCGGCTGTTCTCTCTTTTGCAGAGGCATCGGAAACAGTTCACCGCTATTGCCGGAATCTGAAGCTCCCGGAAACCGAGCTGGTTGCGCTGCTGCATGCGCTGAACCGGGTACTTGCGATGCCTATCCTGGCAGACCGTGACTTTCCTCCATTCCCTCGGGCCACACGTGATGGCTATGCTGTGCGCTCGACAGACGTGAAGAACGTGCCTACTACTTTGCGCGTAGTTGGACAGATCAAGGCCGGAGGAAATTTCAACAAAGTCCTCAACGCAGGTGAAGCTGCCGAGATAATGACCGGCGCATCCGCACCTTCAGGTGCGGATGCGGTGGTGATGGTGGAATACACCAGGCTCCACGATGACAAGGTAGAAATCCAGCGTTCATGCAGTGCGGGTGAGAACATTGTCCCTGCCGGAGGTGAAGCCAGGGCCGGGCAGGAGATGCTGCCGCGAGGCACATGCATGGGCTTTGCCCAGATTGCTGTCGCGGCTGCCGTAGGACAGCCTGTCCTCAAAGTCTATAAGCACCCGAAGGTGGCGATTCTTTCTACCGGTGACGAAATTGTTGATGCCACCAGCACTCCAGGCGAGCACCAGATACGCAACAGCAACAGCTATTCACTGGCCGCACAGGTGATCCTTGCCGGAGGAGAGCCGGTGCAACTCCCGATTGCTCCTGACGAACCGGCTGCTTTGCGGAAGCTGATGGAAGAAGGACTAACGGCAGACCTGCTGCTGCTTTCCGGTGGGGTCTCCATGGGAAAGTTTGATCTGGTAGAACAGGAACTCGCCCGGCTGGGAGCAAAGTTCTTCTTTACCGGGGTGAACATTCAGCCGGGCAAGCCGGTGGTATTCGGCGAAGCTGGCTCTGTGCCCTTCTTTGGGCTGCCCGGGAATCCTATTTCTACGATGGTGACCTTTGATTTATTCGCGCAGCCGGTGCTTCAGGCGCTGGGCGGATCGCTTCCTGTAAGATACCCTTCAGCCAAAGCCAAGCTGGCAAAGGAGATAAAGACCAAAATCGGACTCACGCGCTTTCTGCCTGCGGTGTTGAGCGGTGGGTTGGACGTTCCGCAGGCGGCCTTGGTTGCGTGGCAGGGGTCGGGAGACCTGCGCGCTTCGGCCCAGGCCAACTGTTATATCGTGGTTCCGCCTGACCGCGAGGTGATTGCCGCCGGAGAGATGGTTACGATTCTTTTGCGGTAGGAAAAAGGACTATGTAGGAAAAGGACTTATTGGAGCGCAGCCGCCCCCGGCTGCGCGGATAACTGCCTAGTGATGATGAAAAAGCTCTCACATTACGACTCCAGCGGCCGGGCTATCATGGTAGACGTATCGGCCAAAGCTCCCGGCAAGCGGGAAGCAGAAGCATCAGCTTTTGTGCAAATGTCTTCAAAAGTGCTGCGCGAGTTGCCCAGGAACCCCAAAGGAAATCCCCTGGAAGTGGCTAGATTTGCAGGGATTACCGCCGCCAAACGCACGGCAGACCTTATCCCTATGTGTCATCCGCTGCCCTTGTCATTCATTGATGTGAGTACTGAGGTGTGCGAGAATGGCGTGAAGATTCGCTCCAGCGTAGCCACCACCGCTCCTACAGGCGTAGAGATGGAGGCGCTGGTCGCCGCCAGCGTGGCCGCGCTTACCGTTTATGACATGTGCAAGGCCCTGGACAAAGGGATTGTCATCCGCGAGGTCGCTCTGGAGCGCAAATCGGGCGGGAAAAGCGGAGAGTACCGCCGGAAGAAGTAATTCATGCCAGCCAATATCAAGGTGTTGCTTGTTGACGATAACCCCATGGTTCTGGAGATGCTGCGCCAGGCCTTGGCTCAGTTCTCGTCGGTAAGCACCATAACCGATGGCGCAGACGCCCTGCTCAAAGCTATCGATGATCCCCCGGATCTGGTTATCTCCGACTACACCATGGAAACCATGGACGGCAAACAACTCGTACAGAAGCTCAAGAGCCGCAACACCACTGCCAATATTCCTGTGATCCTGATGGCCAGCAAAACCGATATCACCGAGAAACTCAAGATACTGCAGGATACGGTCGAAGACTTCATCGAAAAGCCCTTCTTCCTGAAAGAAGCGGCCGCCCGCATCAAGAAGGTTGTAGACAAAATCTCGCTGGAGAAAATGGCCCGCGAGGCGCCGGGGGAATCGGTGCTGCGCGGCAGCCTGGCCCAGATGAACGTGCTCGACCTGCTGCAGTCGCTGGACATGGGACACAAGACCTGCGCCCTAACCCTGATCAATAACGGCGACAAGTGCCACCTGTTCTTCCGGGATGGACAGATCAACCACGCTGCCTATGCCGGCATGAAGGGCGACGACGCGGTATATAAAGTCCTTTCCTGGACGGGCGGGAATTTTGAGATCAACTTCAACGGCAGCAGCAACGAGCAGACCACCACCCGCTCCACTCAGGGCCTGCTGCTCGAAGGTCTGCGCCTGCTCGATGAATCCAACCGTGACGCAGAAGAGAACGTGCTCGAAGCCTGATCGTGAAAACTGCCGCCGTCCTTACCATCAGCGATTCTTCTTTTCAGGGCATGCGCCAGGATCTCTCCGGTCCGGCGGTGGCCCACCAACTCACCCTTGCTGGTTTTGAAGTGAAGCACGCCGCTGTCCTGCCGGATGAACTGGAGCAGATCAAGCAGGAATTGCTTGCTTCGTGTGCGCTTGTCCGGCTGGTAGTTACCGTGGGCGGAACAGGTATTGCCGAGCGTGACGTGACCCCGGAAGCGACTCTGGCTGTGGTCGAAAAAGTGATTGGCGGAATCCCGGAGCGCATGCGCGCTGAAGGCGCTCATAAAACTCCCTTGGCAGCTTTGAGCCGTGGAGTATGCGGTACGCGAGGAAAGTCCTTGATCCTGAATTTGCCGGGGAGTCCCAAAGCCGCAATCGAGTCACTTCAGGCGGTCATCAAGATCGTGCCCCACGCATTGGACTTATTGGAAGGAAAAACCAATCATTGAGAGTATCGTGTGGCACAGCCGCCCCCGGCTGTGCGGATGGTACTCAAGTCAGGCCACCATGCCTGCACAACAAGACCGGGAAATTCCCCCACAAACACGCATGAAATAAAAACAGGGACCGCAATCGGCCCCTGTTTTGTTTCGAAATGTTCGACGAAGATTACGCGTCGGCGGTTACTTCCGGGAATTTCAGCTTGCACTTCGCCAGAGCCTTGGTGAGCATGTCTTCAACTTCCGCTTCTTCTGTGTTCTTGGCCATCGCCAGCTCTGTTACCAGCAGGTAACGGGCGCGGTCCAGCATCTTCTTTTCCCGGAATGAAAGCGGCTTGCTCTTGGTAAGCAGCAACAGGCTTTTGAGCACTACTGCTACTTCCAGCAGGGAGCCCGTCCGCATCTTGTCAGAGTTCTCTTTGAATCGGTCTTTCCAGTCAGTGTTGCTGTCGCAGTCGCCCTCTGTAAGGAAGTTGAGGATCTTTATGACCTCGCCGTTTTTCACTACCGGACGCAGGCCAACGTTGCCCACGTTGTTGAACGGAACTTCCACTTTCAGGCTGCTGGCTTTGATTTTGAGAAGATAAAACTTCTGAACGATAGGACCAATAGTGCGGCTGCTGATCTGCTCTATGATTCCTACCCCATGGTTGGGATAAACGACTTTATCACCGATTTGGAAGCTTAACTGACCATTCATGAATCACCAGATGGGTATTTGCAGGGGAACTTTTAATATTGAGTCATATACATTATAAACCTGAGGCCGTGTTTTCCACAATCAGTTGAAGGTAAATGGTGTAAAGTGCTGCATTGTTATAGGGTTACAGGACATCGGTACTGTCTTGGCAGCGAACGTTAGAAGAAGATTAGAAGGGGCGCTGTTGCCCATTTTGGGCTCTCCCGGGGTGAGAGTGTCTGAATTCGGGATCAGAGTAGCACTCAGCCGGCAGCACTCAGCCCCTGAACGGCCCTGCGGAGGAAGGTTGCCGGAGCAGCACTGCTTACACACCCAGGCGTTATAATGAAATCTCCAGATAGTCTGCTGATTTTTGCGCCGGTAGGAGTTTTCTTCCGCAATAACAAATGCCTGAGCACATCAAAAAGAAACTCGAAGAAGAGATTCGCGTATTGGAGCATGAACTGGCGCATGAGCTCCCCAAGGAGATCAAGAAAGCCGCTGCGCTGGGAGATCTGAGCGAAAACGCCGAATACCACATGGCCAAGCAGCGGCAGGTGTTTGTGAATGCCCGGCTCGGCCAGCTCAAGAAGCGCATGAGCGAGCTTGCCCTGGTAAACCTCTCCAATATTCCTAAGGACCGGGTGGCCTTCGGCTCGCGGGTCAGGGTGTTTGATAATTTTAAAGAAGAAGAGCTGGAATATAAGCTGGTTACCAGCGAAGAATCGGATGTAACTAAAGGGCTGATCTCCACCACCTCGCCTATTGGCAAAGCGCTGATAGGCAAGCAAGTGGGCGACACCGCTACGGTGGTCACCCCCAACGGCAATCGCGAGATGGAAATCCTGAAGCTCACCACCATTCACGACGAGGCGCAATGACCTGGACGGGCACATTTGGACGCGGATGTAGAGTGCTGCTGCACGCCATTGTCCGGGGACTGGCCCTTACCCGCATCTCGCCCAACGTGCTTACCTTCCTGGGGCTGGTCATCAACATCGTGGCTGCCATCTTCTTCGGCTTTGCCAATGCCGGCAACTACCCGCGCATGTTCATGTATGCCGGGCTGGTGATTATCGGCGCCGGCATCTTCGACATGGTGGATGGCCGGGTAGCCCGCGCTACCGGGCAGGTAACCACCTTTGGGGCCTTCTTTGACTCCGTCATTGATCGCTACAGCGATGTGGCTCTCTTTTTCGGCCTCCTGGTTTTTTACGCCCGCGCGAACCGCTTCTTCTACCTGGTGCTGGTGGCCATCGTGATGGTCAGCTCGGTCATGGTGAGCTACACCCGAGCGCGCGCCGAGTCTCTGATTGGTTCATGCAAGGTTGGGTTTATGGAACGTCCGGAGCGCGTGGTGCTGGTGATGATCGGCGGCCTGTTTGCCCGCTGGGGAGCCATGGCCCCGGTGTTGTGGGTGCTGGCCGTGCTGTCGACCACCACCATCATTCATCGCATCATCTACACCTACCAGCAGACTCGTATTCTCGACGAGAAAACCGCCGCCCAGCAGCAGGTAATGTCCGCCGACCGCAACAATTCTCAATCGCAAGGCAAACCTCAGAGCATTCCCTCATTTAATTAATCGGAAAAGACGATGCAAAGTCTCGTCCTCCGCTTCTCTGTTACACTCAAAAGTTTGCTATTCCCTCTTTGAGGTCATCACTTGTCCCAAACCCCTGTTCTTGTGGTCCACGGCGGCGCGTGGGCCATTCCGGACGACATGGTTGAAGCTCATCTGCGTGGAGTACGCGAAGCGCTGGCGACTGGCTGGCGTCTACTGGAGCGCGGTAGCACAGCCGTGGACGCTATCGAGGCGGCCATCTGCTATATGGAAGATGATGACACCTTTGACGCCGGACGCGGCAGTTTCCTTACCCGCGATGGCAGCGTGCAGCTTGACGCGCTCATGATGGAGGGCGCGACGCTGCGAGCCGGAGGCGTGGGTTGCGTGGAGCACATTCGCAATCCTATCCGGGCGGCGCGGCTGGTTCTGGAACAGAGTCCTCATGTTTATTTTGTCGGTGAAGGTGCAGAGCGCTTTGCGCGGGAGCATGGGATGGAGTTGTGCCGCAATGAAGAGTTGATCATCGACCGTGAAGTGCAACGCCTGAAAGAATTCCAGGCAAAAACGGCTGCCGGGCATCCTGATCCGACCTTTGCCGGACCGCAGTTCGCCAATGACACCGTGGGAGCAGTCGCCCTCGACATGCACGGCAACATTGCCGCCGGAACCTCGACCGGAGGCACCCTGAACAAAGCGCCGGGGCGGGTGGGCGATTCCTCCTTGATCGGCTGCGGCTGCTACGCCGACAACCAGAGCGCCGCCTGCTCCGTAACCGGCTGGGGTGAGCCCATCATGAAGCTTGTTCTGGCCAAACGCGCCGCTGATCGCGTGCGCGAAGGACGCACTCCTGAAGCCTCCAGCAACGAATCCATTATCTACCTGAAAGCGCGGCTGAATGGACATGGCGGCATGATCCTGCTCGACCGCCAGGGACGCATCGGCGTGGCCCACAACACACCGCGCATGGCCTGGGCATACAAGAACATCAACGACGAAAAATCCGGCATCAACTGCTGAAAACTGGCAATTAGATTCTTACCGCCAGAATGTTGAACAGAATCAGCTCAATATTTTTATTTCTGTCATTCTTGTTTTCCTGCAAAGATTTCATGCTGCTTTTTGCACCTTTGTGTGGGTTCAGTTTTGGCGCACCCACGAGAATCTTGAGGAACAAAACACGGTCAAATTCGATATACATAAAAACTTATATTTGCTTTCTCTGCGTCCTCTGCATTGCTATCTTTCAAATTCTTCGCGACTAGAAAAGAATTTGGCACTTCTCCGTGACCTCCCTTTCCTCAGGTATTTGCGGATGAGACTTGCCTTCGGCGGGAAGGTAAATATCGGATCACCTCCACAAAATTCTTATCGTTTTTCTCCGTGTCTCAGTGTTCTCCGTGTCTCCGTGGTTAAGGTTTTGATTCTTATTGCCTCTGCTTACTCTGTTCCTCTGTGTTGCAAAGGTTTTGCCGTTTGGTTGCGGTCTGCCGCGCTATGGTAAAAGGTTTTTTGGTTGTGGCTCGCCACGCTGTGACCAACGAGTAATTAATTCCCGCGTGACTTTCCCAAGAGCTAAAAGCCAAAAGCTATTTACTCGCCCCTTTCTTCCGCGCCTTGTACGTAGTTTCCATTTCCGCGCCGATGTGGTCCAGCATCTCGCGGGCGTTGGCGGCGTGCGGGCCGCTGGGATCGAGTTCCAGATATTGATTCAGGGCCTCTGAGGCAGCCGGCGGTGCATTGAACTTCCCGTGCTCCACTTTCCCCTGGCTGTACAGCACTGAAGCTTTCACAAAATACGGATCGGCCATTTTCGGATCAGATTCTATGGCCTTGTTGCACGCCTCCAGCGCTGGTTCGTGCTTCTGGATGTCATAGTACGCGGCGCACATATTGAAGTAGTCGCGGGCGGGATAGGCGTCGAATTCGATCGCCCGCTGGAAGAAACCGATCGCCTCCTCAAATTTTTTGCCGTACACGTAGAGATTGCCCTCAGCGCTGAGCATCTGGCCCAGGGCCACTCTGGCACGCTGTGCGTCAGTATTGGAATCCACGGCTCTCTGCGCCACCTCAATGCCTTTGCCATAGGTGCTGATGGCGTCCGGGTTGTGCCCTGTATTCTGCTGGATTGCGCCCAGTATCTGGTATGACTCCCAGCGATTCGGGTCGGTGCTGATGGCCTTCTCGCATGCTTCAGCGGCTGCCTCCGGGTTGCCATTGCCCTGCTGTGCCCGGCAGATGTTAAGGTAGGCCAAGGCTGGTTCGGAAGAGATTTCTGCCGCCTTCATGTACATCTCGACCGCTTTGTCATTGTTGCCGGTGCGGCCGTAAGCATCGCCGGTGTAGATCATCATCTGGCTGATCTCTTTTTTCGCGCCTGCCGGATCAGGCCCTCTGGCAATCGTGTTCTGCGCTACCTCGATGCCTTTTTCATAAGACTGAATGGCTTCCGGATAGCGCGACTGGTTGGCCTGGATCGTGGCCAGGTTCTGGTAGAACTCCCAGCGGTTGGGATCGGCGGCAATCAACTGGCGCAGCATGTCGGTGGCTGTGGGCCAGTCTTTTGCGTCCAGCGCGGTGTGCAGCTTCTGAATCAGATCGTTGATCCTGGCGGCCCGGATGTTCTCAGTGCGGATAAGGTCTTTCTGTTGCTGCGTGAGCTTATCACCGGGGCGGATATCGCCAGGCAGAACATTCGCGTCGACGCCCGAAGCCGTATCGGTAGGAGCGATGATGGAGAGGTCGGCGCTCAGGTAGTTGGTATCTGGCCTGAAATTGGGATCGTTCGTGTCGGCGATTCTGCGCTGGGTCTGATACAGACGCGTTCCATCGGGTCCGATGATCTGAATCTGATAAACGCCATAAGCAACATTCAGACCGGCGAACTCTCCCTTTTTGTTGGTCTTGAACTTGTACACTCTGCCCAGTTCAGTGTGGGTGTAGATCACCGTGGCGCCGGCGACCGGCTGTCCAGTGCGGTCGATCACCTTGCCCGAGACCTGCGCGGTCTGCGGGATCATCATCAGTACGGCAAGCAGGGCGGCAAGCATCGGCATGGGGCGGAATACTCCTTGTGAGACTGAGACACCGGGCGTCCCCGCAAGGTTCCGTTAAGTTTAGTTCCAGCGCGGCCCGTCGCAAAACCAAATCCGAGCGCCAGAGGCGCGCAATTATTGAGCCCACGTCGAAAGACGTGGGCAACCATGAAATGGACAATCCAAGCCCCGTAGGGGCGGCCCAGCCAAAAGCCTACTTCCTCGCGTGCTCGGTCAGATTCTTATACAAACGGCTCACCTTCTTGAATCCGGGTGGAGGCTCGAACAAAGCCGGGTCGAGCGGCTCTTCAGAAAGCTCCACTACTTCACGTTCATAAGTGCTGCTTGTTTCCTTACCGTCAATTTTCCTTTTCGTAGTGACCGTAAGTTTCACCGCCATACCTTCCACCGCCGGGCCGGTGTGATGAGCTTCTATTCTGATGTTGTTTTCACTTCCAGCAGTGAGGAGCGTGGTAAAAACCATCCTGTGGCCACGCAGCATATATTCGGGAACACACCCGCTTGGGAGTTCAGGCATGTCGAGATACCAGCCATCTTCCACGCGCTCCTGCTCTTCTCTTTCCGCGCCATTCAATGGAATTTCCCGGGTGGTGGTAATGAAGTGCCGGGCAGTGTGGCCGAAGATGGTGCGGGTCTCGCCTGTATCTACTGTTTCGCTTTCGATGCGCAGGTTAGGCGGCTGCGGTGGCTTTTCTGCGACCTTCTTTTTGGCTTCTTCAAATCTCTGCCGGTATTCCTCCTTGGAGGGATAGTGTGGCAGCTTGCTTTCGACATACTCATGGCTGTCCAGATCGACTTCATAGCCTTCGCCGGTTTCGCAATGGCTGATAAGCGCCATGTGCGGCTTAGGTGCATTCCGGTCCGCGGGAGTAATGCCCACAAAACCTCGCATGTCTGAACGGCGGTTGCTGCCCTGCACGTACTCGGTGCGCTCGTCATCGAAATCTGGAGAGGCACTGCCCTCATGCTGGATGCGTGTGATCACTCTTATCTTGAAATCAGTGACAGCCAGGGCAGAGGTCGAGAGCAGGAGAAGCAGAAAAAGTGTATGGAGCATAACGGGCCCTCCATGAGAATGCTAGCGCAATGCGGAAGGTGTCTCAATCACTGATTCAGAGCCTCTGATTTTACATGCGTAATGCTGCCGCTTTTCCTCATGGATCTGTGCATTTCTATCCCTCACGAAACATCATCCCGGAAGATTCCTTGGTGCCGCGTGGTGGCATAAGCATCTTCGTTTTGCACAAATTGCGACAAGAGGGAGAAGATGACCGTAAGCACAGGCAGCAAACAGGCGGAAGCCTGTAACAGCCGAATCCGCCTGAAAAGTAAACAGACGGCCACGCGAAAAGCATGACCAGTTGAATTTGGCCCCCGAATTTTCTTTGCCTGCCCCTTGACTTTTCCGTCGATATAGTAATATTGTTATAGCGTACCGCCCAGGCGGCACGCTGTGTTTGGTCTTTTACAACTGAATAAAACAATGTGGCTCGTTTCCTCGGAAAAAGCGTGAGCCGCGCCGCCCCTTGATCATGCTGGGTTGTCATGCTGGTGGCGGCGTAGGCTGTTGTATAAATGCGGCAAAAGTCTGAGCGGCAGAGGAAAGAAGATAGGGTTGTGATGAAATCATCCGATTTAACTGTGACAATGTGACAACCCTCATATTTGTTGGGTTTTTCTGCTGGTTTTTGTCACACTTGCGAAATTTCGTCACACTTGTAAGCGTGACAAGGAATGCGAACGGCACGTAAGGGCTAGCTAACTCATTGAAAACTGGCGGAAGCGTGTGAGAGTCGAACTCACCAGAGACAGCAAAGCTGCCTCTCGCCGGTTTTGAAGACCGGAAGGATCACCGGACCCCATTCGCTTCCGCTCCCTCCAATTTAACCGCAAAGGACGCTAAGGACGCAAAGGTGGCAAAACCTGGACGGTTTGAGGTGGTTCAGCAAGAGTCATTTTCGTGTATCGTTAAGCTGTGTCTTCCGGCCAGCGCATCATCTTTCACGTCGACATGGACGCCTTTTTCGTCTCGGTGGAAGAGCTATCCAATCCCTCGCTGAAGGGTAAAGCCGTAGTCGTAGGCGGGCAGCGGGATGAACGCGGCGTAGTTTCAGCCGCTTCCTATGAAGCCCGCAAGTTCGGTGTGCATTCGGCCATGCCGCTGCGCACAGCCGCCAAGCTCTGCCCGCATGCGATCTTCCTCGATGGACATCCTGATCTTTATCGCGAATCGTCGCAGAAGGCCCGCGCCGTGCTCCAGAATTTTTCACCCGCAGTGGAGATGGCCTCCATCGATGAAGCCTATGTGGATATGACCGGCACGGAGAAGCTCCACGGCCCACCGCTGAAGTCGGCTCACAAGCTGCACCAGCAGATGAAAGAGAAAACCGGCTTGAACTGCTCCGTTGGCATTGGCAGTTCGCGGCTCATGGCCAAGATCTGCTCCGATCAGGCCAAACCCAATGGAGTGCTTTATATAGTACCGGGCATGGAGCAGAGTTTTCTCGCTCCCCTGGATGTCGGGAGAATTCCCGGCGTGGGAAAGGTCACCAAAGCACAACTGAATCAGATGGGCATCCTCCGCATTGGCGACCTGCTGCGGGTCGAGCCATCGGTGCTGGAAGATAACTTCGGCAAATGGGGTGTGGCGCTGGCCGGCAAGGCGCGCGGCGAAGATGCGGGCGGATGGTTTGAGGATGAGGTGGGCGCGGACTGGCAGGCAAAGTCCATCAGCCACGAGCACACCTTTGCCCAGGACACCCGCGACGTGGAGAAGATCGAATCGACGCTGGCCCATCTTTCTGAAATGGTGGGACGCAGGCTGCGCGAAAGCAACTTCTCAGCCCGCACCCTGCAACTCAAGCTGCGCTATTCGGATTTCAGCACCATGACCCGCGCCCATTCCGTTCCCCGGCCTACACAGGTAGATACAGAGATTTTCGCCGCCATCTCCAAACTGTTTCACGATAACTGGGAGCGCGGACGGGCAGTGCGTCTGCTGGGCGTGCATGCCTCAAACTTCCAGGACGCGCCGGAGCAGATGGACCTGCTGGGCGTGGACGAAAAACAAAGGAAGTGGACGCAGGCCCTCTCTGCCACCGACCGGCTGCGCGATAAGTACGGAGAATCTGCGGTTTTTCTGGCCAAGGGCATGGCCGGAACTTTCCGTGAACGCGTCCATGAGAACCCGGCGGAAAAACCCGGAAAACCGAAGCAGTAGCTGGGAATCGGATCATCTCAAACTGTCTGTCAGTCACCGCTGAGCTGTCCGAATGGACGGGAATCAGGCCTGATCTTCTAATACTTCTAATGTTAAGATTTAACCTGAAATACAGATTAGAAATCCAAGCTGCTGTAAATCCAACTTCGAACCAACCCCTGCCAACCTTACCTTGATTCTCTAACTGTATTCTATGTAACAAGATGCAAACCTACGCCATAGATTAGGTAAGGATACCTACAGATTCTGTTGATAATTTTGAGAAATAATTGAGAGTTTTCTTGAAGACTTTATCGTGCCTTATGTCTTATATTTTTGCGCCTGAGGCACAGATCCTGTAGGAGCCATGGCTTCGGAAATTAGAAACTTAAAAGAATTATGTCGGGTTTGAGCGGCATTTCGGATATAAAGGCTGACTAAGAATTTTGCTTTCCTGAGGATAAGGTTCCCTGTCTGCGCCTGGGTGAGCAGTTTCCCCCAATCATGTCGTCACGCGTCGAACAAGTCGCAATCTTTGTGGTGATGAGTGTGCTCGTAACCCTCTTCACCTGGATTTATCTTCGAAGCCGTGAAAAGTACGTGCAGTTCTGGATGCTGGGATGGATTGCAGTGTTTCTGCATTTCACTGCACAATTGGCCGGAACTTTCGGCCTGCTTCACTGGCCGTGGCTGTTTTTCTTCAGGGTGAGCACCATTCAACTGGCGGGCGTATGTTTCGTGCTGTCAGTCTCCAACGTTTTCGCCACCCCCGGCAGAAGGCTTCTTTATTTGCTCACGGTAGGCGTCCCCGCGGTCTTATGCACAGCCATGCTGAATATGCCGCCGGTGCATCCGTGGATATTCGCAACCCTCATTCTCTTCAGCACGCTGGTTGCGATAGGGCAGTCGCTGATTCATTATGGTTCGCGGGCTGCTTATTTTCAGGTACTGCTTTTCACACTGCTGCCGTATACCTTGTGGTGCGCCTGGCGCGCCCTTGACGAGCCGCGAATTGCGCTTCCCTGTTATCTGACTTCTTTCTACGTAACTGCGGCACTGCTTTACTGGCGGCAGCACAGGCGGCTTACACCCGGCACTGTCACTACTACGGCTGCTTTCCTGCTATGGAGCGCGCAGTTCCATCTTTCCAATATTCTGGAAAGCCGTCATCTCCTTTCGTCTGAACCCAACATTTTCTTTGACATGCCCAAGTACTTCGTGGCTGTCGGGATGATTCTTACACTCTATGAAAATGAAACTTCGCTGGCGAAAAAAGTAGCGCAACGTTACCGGACCCTGTTTGAAGAGAACATGGCGGCCGTTTACGTCTCCACGCTGAATGGGCATCTTCTGGAATGTAACAGCGCCTTTCAGAAGATGTATGGCTGCTCAAAGGAAGAACTATTGGCGATGCCGGCGAACAGTCTGTACCTGGAACCTGACGAGTACCAGCAATTTCTTCAACGCCTTAAAGAAGATGGCCAGGTCATCAATCATGAATATCGGCAACGCCGGAAAGATGGTTCGCAATTCTGGATTCTGGAGCGCGCCACCATCGTTACCGACTCCGCTGGCAGGAAAGTAATCGAAGGGACGGCTATCGACATCACCGAGCGCAAACATGCAGAGCTGGCGCTCAAGCAATCGGAAGAACGCTTTTCCACCATTTTTCGCCATAGTCCGGTGGGCTGCGGAATCGTTTCTACAGAAGGCGTTTTCCTCAACGTGAATGATGCCCTGGTGAAGATGTTTGGCTTGCCCGCCGAACAGGTGGTGGGCAGGACCGGAGTCGATCTCGGGCTGTGGAAGTCGCAGGAGGAGCGTGACAATTTTTATCGCCGCTTGCGCGCTGAAGGCTCCATCAAGAACATGGAGATCGAATTCAAGGATGCCGCCGGCAACCGGCACGTCTGCCTGTATTACGGAACCATCGTCCGTATTGGCGAGCAGGAATGCATCTTCGGCATGCAGTTGGACCTGACCGAACAGCGTGCGCTGGAAACCAAGTTTCTTCAGGCGCAGAAAATGGAAGCGCTGGGACGGCTGGCCGGCGGCGTAGCCCACGACTTCAATAACCTGCTGGGCGTGATCTGCAGCTATGCCGAACTGCTGGAATCCCGGCTCGGCAATAACGAAACTTTCAAGCGTTATTGCGAGAAGATCATCGAGACCACGCAACGCGCCGGAGCGCTCACCTCGCAGTTGCTGACCTTCAGCCGCAAGGAAATTGCGCGTCCCGTGCCGCTCAGGCTCAACAAAGAGGTTCGCGATTTGGCCAGCATTCTTTCCCGCCTGATCGGCGAAGACATAGAGATGCGGCTTGACCTGCGCGCGACCGGCACAGTCACTATCGACAAAACACATTTCGAGCAGGTGCTCTTCAACCTGGTGGTGAATGCGCGGGACGCCATGCCAGGCGGGGGCGAGCTCACGGTCAGGACAGAGAACAGATATCGCGCGGTCCTGCACAGCCTGAACGGGGCTGAAGTCTCGCAGTATCTCTCCATCAGCATCACCGATACCGGAGTGGGCATGGATGAAGAGACCTGCATGCGGGCCTTTGAGCCTCTCTTCACCACCAAACCTGCAGGGCGAGGCACCGGACTAGGATTGGCGACGGTCTACACGATTGTTCAGCAGTGCGGCGGTGATATCAACATCAAATCGCGTCCTAATCACGGGACAACCGTAACCGTTCTTCTTCCTTCCGGGGATGAGGTAGATCTGCCCAAACATTGCACGGTGATCAGCCAGCCGGTACGGGGCAACGGTCATATCCTGCTGGTGGAAGATGAGACAGAGCTGCGTAATGCCAGCGCAGAATTTCTTACTTCTTTGGGATACACAGTATTGTGCGCAGGCAGCGGCCCGGAAGCTTTGCGGCTGGCTAATCAGAAAGAGAATATTGATCTGGTCATCAGCGATGTGGTGATGCCCAGGATGAATGGCCGCGAATTCACTGACTGTCTGCTGCAGACCCGTCCGAATATCAAGCTGCTGTTTATCTCCGGATATGCTGACGACGTGGTGCTGCAGGCGGGAATATCCATGTCCGGAACGCCATTCCTGCAGAAGCCCTTCTCTCTGCGCCAACTAGGGTCGAAGGTCCACGAACTGCTGTCATCTTAGACATGTGGCTCCCCCCTCTGTATTGCTAACAATCAAATTCGTCTCAAGGTGCGGAGAATTATTAGCGAAACTTGCACGCAAAAATTCGCGTAAATTCGCGGGATTCGCGTCATTCGCGGCTTACTTGCCTTCCTCTGCGCTCTCTGCGTTCTCTGCGGTTAAAGCCTTTGGTTGTGGCTCGCCACGCTGTGTTGTTCCCCTCATCTGAAAGTCCGGGTCTGCCGCACGCTCCTATGCGACAATAGATATAGCGCCAGCGCCTTTCTGAATAGCTAGTGCATCCAATAGAAAGCCATGACCGGGAAACAGAATCTTTTCTTCCAGAAATTCGGTGTTACGCCCACTGATCTGCAACGCTATCTTTCCGAGGCGCTTTCTGCAGGAGGCGACTACGCTGATCTGTATTTTGAATACCTGACCTCCACTAACATCACGGTGGATGAATCCATCGTGAAATCGGCCACACAGGGTATTTCTGCAGGGTGCGGCGTGCGCGTGCTGGCCGGCGAGCGCACCGGATACGCTTACACTGACGATCTGGCGCCGGAAAAAATTCTGCGCGCCGCCCGTACGGCAGCACTGATTGCGCGTGGTCCTGCCCAGCAGCCGGTACAGGGATTCAAAGAAAGCGCCGCACATCAGCTTTACCAGATCTCCTCTCCGTCAGTGGATGCGGATATTGCCGCCAAGCTCGACCTGGTCATGCGTGCCGACCGCGCAGCCCGCGCTTATGATCCGCGCATTGTGCAGGTGCGTGGCGGCTATGCCGATGAACTTCGCCAGATCCTGGTGGTCGGCTCTGATGGCACGTTTGCTACGGACGTCCAGCCACTGGCGCGCTTCACCGTGATCTGCATCGCCAAGTCAGGCGAGAATTCCGCGAAAGGCCAGAGCGGCGGCGGCGGACGCGTGGAGATTGATTACTTTCAAACCGAAAAAACGCCGGAAACATTCGCCCAGGAAGCTGCCCGGCAGACAATCATCCAGCTTGACGCGCGTGAAGCGCCCGCAGGCGAGATGGAAGTGGTGCTTGGGCCGGGATGGCCAGGAATCCTGCTGCATGAAGCCATTGGCCACGGCCTTGAGGCTGATTTCAACCGCAAAGGCACTTCGGCGTTCTCCGGCCTGATCGGCAAGCGCGTAGCTTCTGACAAATGCATGGTTGTAGATAACGGTACGTTGCCTTCGCGCCGGGGGTCGCTCAATGTGGATGACGAGGGTTCACCCACGCAGGAAACCGTGTTGATCGAAAACGGCATTCTCAAAGGTTATCTCAGTGACAAGCTCTCTGCGCGGCTCATGGGCATGCCCAGCACCGGGAGCGGCCGCCGCGAAAGCTACGAGCATATTCCCATGCCCCGCATGACCAATACTTACATGCTGGCCGGCAACGATGCCCCTGAAGACATCATCCGTTCGGTGAAGCGCGGCGTCTATGCTGTGAACTTCGGCGGTGGACAGGTGGATATCACCAACGGCAAATTCGTCTTTTCCGCCTCAGAAGCCTACATGATTGAAGATGGCCACGTAACTGCGCCGCTTAAGAATTGCACGCTGATCGGCAACGGCCCGGATGCTCTGACCAGGGTCTCCATGGTCGGCAACGATCTGCAGTTGGATGAAGGCGTGGGCACCTGCGGTAAAGACGGACAGTCAGTGCCTGTGGGCGTGGGCATCCCCACCCTCAAGCTTGACAGCATGACCGTAGGCGGCACGGCGAGATAAGATTCTGATGGCCACTCATACTGAAGTCCTGAACGAAATTCAGACCGATCTGCGCGAACTCGCCGTTGAGACGATTTCACGCGCCCTGAAAGCGGGGGCCACCGCCGCCGAGGCGATTATCCAGGAAGGCAACGAGTTTTCTACAGTCGTGCGCCTGGGGCAGGTGGAGACGCTCAAAGAATCCGGCTCCCGTGCTATCGGCCTGCGTGTATTTATCGGAAAGAAAACAGCCAGCACTTATTCGAGCGACTTTACGAATGAGGGTATTGAACGCCTGGTGAGCGGTGCAGTCACACTGGCCAGGGTCACCTCTGAAGATCCTTATGCCGGGCTGCCTGATCCTTCACTGCTCGGCATAGTGCCGGGCGATCTCAAACTTTATTTTGAAGACGTCCATTCGCTTCCTCCGGAGGAGCGCATCGAATATGCGCGCCGCGCCGAAAGTGCCGCAATGGCCGTGGATACTCGTATCGGGAACTCTGATGGCGGCTCCTTCGATGCCGGAACCGGGCATAAGATCTTCGCCAATTCACTGGGATTTGTGGGAGAGTACCGGCGCTCGCAGTGCAGCATTATGGCGATTCCGATTGCCCAGGCTGACAACGGAGTGATGCAGAGGGATGCATGGTACTCCGTGGCGCGCACTCTCACCAGGCTGGAGTCGCCGGAAGCCGTCGGCAAAGAGGCGGCCCGCCGCACGCTGCGCCGTCTGGGAGCGCGCAAGATTGCTTCAACTCAGGTGCCGGTGGTGTTTGACTCCGAAACCGCACG
Organism: Candidatus Angelobacter sp. Gp1-AA117; assembly: GCA_003223515.1. Lineage (GTDB taxonomy): Bacteria > Acidobacteriota > Terriglobia > Terriglobales > Acidobacteriaceae > Angelobacter. Next base: position 3,350 of record QHVI01000109.1, on the reverse strand, counting down.
CTCGCTGCTTTCGGAGATTGCTGATTGCGTGAGCGGCGATGCCATCTATCGCCATGCCTCATTTCTTGCGGGCAAGCTGGGCGAAAAGATTGCCGGAGAAAACATCACTCTTACCGATGATGGAACCATGCCTCAGGGCTTTGGCACCGCACCCTTCGATGGAGAAGGCATCCCCACCCGCCGCACGGTAGTGATTGAAAAAGGCGTGCTCAAGTCCTATCTGCTGAATACCTACACTGCGAAAAAGCTGGGATTGAAAACTACCGGCAACGCCGCGCGCGGACTTACCGGAAATCCGGGGATCAGGCCCGGCAACTTCTTCCTTGAACAAGGTCGGAAAACTCCAGAGGCCATCATTGCCGATATCAAGCAGGGCCTGTATATAACCGATCTGATGGGCTTCGGCGTGAACCACGTGACCGGAGACTATTCCCGCGGGGCCAGCGGCATCTGGATTGAACACGGCGAACTCACCTACCCTGTAGAAGAAATCACGGTGGCGGGCAATCTCCGGGACATGCTCAACAACATCGTGGAAATCGGCAATGACCTGGAATTCCGCAGCTCCCTGGCATCACCTACGCTGCGAATTGATGGCATGATGATCGCGGGAGAGTAGCTCCCAAACCTTACTGCAGATGACACTGATCACCACTGATCTGAATTGTCCTGGCCATCCGGGGAGCAAAACCCCCTTCCATCAGGGCAATCGCATTTGAAAACAGAGTTGACGGGGACAACCGCTCTTCGACCTAAATGCAATTGATTTTGATTACCAATCCTCCCGAAACGCCGTCAGGATGAACCAATCGAGTAATCTCTATCGTGCCAAATGTCTTTGTCGCACCGTTGATCCATGGCCGTTCCATGCCTATGGCGCAGGACGGATGGCTCCACTGGCTCTGAAATTCCAAATGCGATTGCCCTGCCCCTTCCATGCTGTCTAATACGTAAAGGAGCAGGCGAGTAGTAGAATCTGATTCATGGGTGATGCGGAAAAGACCAACGTTCCGGCATTCGGCTCCGGAGAGTCACAGAAGGAAGATGTCGCCCACTGGATGCCTATGGCCATAGGCGCAGCCCTGGTCATTGTGGCAGTGGCTGTCATTGTGCTGGCGACGCGTGGAAACGGCCCCATCCGCTCCCATCAGCCTGATCCGTACGCTGCCAAACTCCAGATTTCCAACCTGCACATGTCTACGGCCGAGAACTTTGCCGGAGGTACCGTAACCTACATTGAAGGCAAAATTGCCAATAGTGGTGATAAGAAGGTTACCGGAGCGCAGGTTGAGCTGATTTTCAAGAACTCTCTGGGCGAGATTTCCCAGAAGGAGCATTTGCCGGTCATGGTGGAGCTACCCAATATTCCCTACGTAGATTATGGCCCCTTGGACCGCGCTCCGCTTCCGGCTGGCCAGGAGCGGAATTTCCGGCTGACCGTGGAGCATGTGACGCTGGACTGGGACGGCCAGTTGCCGCAAGTCCGGATCACAGGTGTAAGCACCAGCTAATCCAGCGTTTCGTTCATTCTGCCACCCTTTTTGCACCCATCTTGCAGCACTCCTGTGGTTCGGCTAGAGTTTTGTTATTTCCTGCCAGACACGGTAATCTCTGATTACGAAATAGCCCCTGCTCCGTCCAAGTAGTTGTAAGTAGAGAGGATTACGAGGAAAGAGCAGATGCCGGCCGGAACAGCATGGTTACAGGCGGCGGTTGGCATGGGCGGTGCAAAAACAAACTCCCAGAGAACGGGAGCGATGGTGAGGCAAGCCCAAGGCCGAGTGAATGATGGCGACCTGATTCGCGCTGCCCAGCGCGGAGACCGCGTTGCGTTTGAGATGCTGGTGCGCCAGTACGATCATGCAGTGCTGCGACTGGCTTTGCATCTCACCGGGTCAGAATCTGACGCTCAGGATGTTTACCAGGAAGCCTTCCTGAAGGCCTATCGCCACATCGGCAATTTCCGCTTTGAGTGCTCCTTCTATACCTGGATTTATCGCATTGTGACAAATCTGTGTCTTGATCATCTGCGTAAACGGCAGACACGCCGCGAGGATCCTCATGTAATGACTGATTCGAGCGGGCAGGAAATCGATCTGCTCGACAACGTGTCAGATGATCGGTCCGGCGCCAACCCGGAACGCGACCTGATGAGGCGCGAACTGGGATCCAGGATTAAACAGGCGCTTACCCGGCTCACGCCCAGGGAGCGCATGGTTTTTGAATTGAAGCATTACCAGGGGCTGCGCCTGCGCACCATTGGAGAGATGCTGAATACAACCGAGGAAACCGCTAAAAATACTCTGTTCCGGGCCACCCAGAAACTGCGAACTGCGCTGGCCACCATGAGGTAGTGCGGGAGATTGTTATGAATTGTGATTGGGTCAAAGAAAACGTTGTTCTCTACATCTACGATGAACTGGCAGATGATGCCCGGCATACATTCGAGCACCACACCCAGCACTGCCTGGCCTGCAGGCAGGAGTTGGAGTCGGCCCAGGCGTTCAAGGAAAACATGGTAGCGTTGCCGGTGTCCGAGGTTTCGCCCAATTTCCTGGCTTCAAACCGCATGAAGCTGCAGGAGGCGCTTGAGAGTACGGAACAATCTCATGGTTTCCGCCGTTTCTTCTTCGATCTTGCCGGATGGATGCAGCAAATCAAACTGGCTCCCGCTTTGACGGTGGCGCTGCTGATGATCGGCTTCGCCGGAGGATCACTGACAACCTACCGGATTGCCAAGAGTAACCAGCAAGTTGTACCTGGTATGCCAAGCCCGGTCTCTGAAGCCAATATCGCAGGCATTGAGTCGGTTGTTCCCACAGATGCCAACCACGTCCTGATTAAATATGACACGCTGCATTCGCAGACTGCGGAAGGTGCGGCCGATGATCCGCATATCCAGCAATTACTGCTTCTGGCCACGCAGAACAATCGTAATACCGATGTTCGCCTTGATTCCATTGGAGTATTAAAAAGCAAGGCGCAGATTGATATAGTTCGCGATGCGCTGATTACTTCTTTGCGCTATGACAAAAACCCGGGCGTGCGCCTGGTAGCCCTGGATGCTCTGAAAAGTTATGTAAGAGACGTGCGCGTGCGTGATGTCATACTGGATGCGCTTCTGCACGATACCAATGCAGGCGTTCGTTCTGAAGCGATCGGTCTGCTTGACCAGGTACGCGCCGATTCCAGTGTCCGTGAAGCCTTTCGTCAACTGGCCCGCGGAGACAAAGATAAGTTCATTCGTACGCAGTCCCGGCGTTATCTGGAAAACACGCCGGATCTGGATTAGCTAGAAGCTAGCAGCTAGCGGCTACTCGAGAGACTGAAAGCAAAATGAAGCATACCTA